>SDWN01000544.1 GCA_004195305.1 Neptunomonas sp.
TATCCAGTCCGCCATAGGTATACACGGTGGTTTCTATATCCGCGACAGACCCACAGGCCACCACAGAAGCACCCTGGCTTTGCAACTGTCGGATGACCGCCTCTCCGAGGGGCGTCTCCGCGTCGGTGACCAGCACAACCTTGCCGCTCAACCCCGGGGAACCGCCGCCCTTCTTCAACTTTGCCTGCTCCAGTTCCCAGTATTCGATCTCAAACAGGGTCGCCTCGTCTAGTGCCTGGTAGCCCCCCAGCTGCTCCGCTTTCAGAATCGCCTCGAAGGTATGGTCATTGATATCCCGGATCACCTGCGCCTCTTTCAGACTCTTGCCGAAGCTGATCGCTCCGCGATCTTTCCAGACCGCATAACCGGGAGCCGGATTCAGGCAGATCTGACCCTCAGCATGGTGTGTATCAAAGTAGGCGCGGTAATGCTCGGCATAGCGATCCACGGCCGCATTTAGATCCCCTCTGTCACGCCCCGCCTCTTCAAGCGCGGCGCCTGGCGCTGCACCAGTAACCTCTTTACCGGTAAGAAAGAGCGGCGCCCGCTTGGTACGGATTACATGCTCCGGTGTCAACGTGCCCCGGTTACTCAGCGAAGGTACATCCTGCGTCGAGAAATGTACCGCCAGAGGAGAATCATTGAGGTGGGCGATCAGTGCCTGTCCCCGGCACTGAGAGACCGCCCGGCGGATCCGCGCCAGGGCCAACAGCTCGGGCTCCACGGCGGCTGAATCCAGCGTCAAAGTCGCCCCCCGCAGCTCCAGATAGGCTTCGGCAGCGGTAACCAGCTCGATATGCTTTTCATAGGAGGTGCGGGCATCATCCGCAAAAGTGAACAAGCCATGATTCATCAGGACGATACCGTCGATGCCATCCCAGTCGACATCCCGGGTCATCCGATAGATCAGCCGAGCCAGCTCGAAGCCCGGCATTACATAGGGCACGATCAGTACCCGGTCGCCATACACCGCACGGATCAGCGCTTCCCCATCGGCCGTATTGGTCAGGGTCACCACCGCATCGGTATGGGTGTGGTCCACAAACTTATAGGGGATAACGGCGTGCAGAATCGCTTCGACGGAAGGGTTAGGCGCCGAAGGATCGATCATGGCAGCCCGTTGATTGTTCACCATGTCACTGTCACTGAGATGTTCCAGCGCAGCCATCTTCAGCAGGGTATCCATGCGAACCGGGGCGAACCCTTCAGCCTGAATAGTAGCGAGATCCCAGCCACTGCCTTTGACAAAGAGAATCTCCTCCTCTTCGCCGAACAGGTTGGCTACCCGCGCCTTCACCGAGGTATTGCCGCCGCCATGCAGTACCAGCGCAGGATCGCTCCCTAGCAACCGGGAGCTGTAGACTCTCAGATCCAGCACGCTCTGATTCTGCGCGGCGTCTTTATCACTCCATAAACTTTGCATCGTCTGTCTTGTCTCTATCTGCGGTAAATAAGAAAGGGAGGGGGCCGGAGACTCGCGTACCGAGCGCGCCTGCCCCGTTCAACAGCCTGGCATTTTAGCTTAGCAAGGCAACACAAGTGAGGCTATCCAGGATAGGTGGTTACACAAACCGCTCACCGTCATCCGCTGCGAAAAGTGTAATTTGGAACAAACTCTTGATGATAACGGAGGGTTTTAACATTCTTCACGCGAAACGGCCAGCGCGGGCCTAGGCCGGTTTGACTATCTCCGATGATGGATATGATACCTGCGGCGGAAGGTGGCAGCGAACAACGCTAAGGACGACCCGTGCACCAGAAGCTGTATCTGCCACTTTTCAAAGATGGCACCTTTAAGCGTGCTTGCGCATTTATGACTCGGTGGTCGCTTGCGTCCCCTTGCGCGGCAAAAATAAAAACCTCGAAAGGCGGACCCGCTGGCGTCAATCGACTCAACAGGGCTAAGCTCGCAGCACTATCCAATGAACCAGTGATGACACGACGATAATGACCCACGCCACACAAGGCAAGCCAATACCACCACGCTATCTGGGCAGTCCCAGCCCCGATATTATCCTCTACTTACCCAATCCACCGCTGATGCCGGCATCAGGGCACGCGCTGGATGTCGTGGAATTGATCAATTTAAACGGCAATCACTGGCGTAAGATCTTTACCATCTTCGCTAAGCTAAGCGCGCCTGATGACGATTGGAGGCGGTATCGCGACAGCGAGCTGCTCACACGAAAAGAGGCGATCTGCTTTGATGACTCGCTGATAGCCCGCAACGCGCGGCATATCGTCGCCGGTAAGGCGAGCTGGGTACGCCTTGGGCTCGATCAAGATAATTTCCACCCGCTCGACGATCAGCAACGATCATGGCAACACAAGAATGTATTTCTTACTCCATATCTCGATTATCGACAATTTCCCAATGCGCTTATCGCGCAGTTAAAGCCCTTGCTGAGTTGAAGCTTTAATCCGGCGGGCTATTAGGGATAAACAAAGACGCGGTGACCCTTCGCGACTTTGTCGTTTATATTGCAATGGACCGGAAGTGAAGCTGACTCACATAATTTTATCGACGTAATTAGTCATCTGTTTTGATTGCGAAATGTTGGCGCCCGTACCAGCGCTGATCCTCTCTATCATCTGTCTCTTATACACATCT
>SDWN01000781.1 GCA_004195305.1 Neptunomonas sp.
TAAGCAAACTTGATGACAGCCGGCAAAGCGTCGATGCCCATCCTCTGCTGGCGAATACCAATGAACAAATCGACTGTTTTCGATTAAGCTGCGTGAGTTACTCCCCCGCATAGAGGCTGCTGACCGCAGAAGGCTATCGCTCCACCATCGCATGACAGAGCTGAGTACCACCTTTCGCTCAATCGCCCAACAGCTTGAACTGGAGGTCAGCCATATAAGCCCGGCGCAACGCCGCTATCTATTCAGGAACAAAGAGCCTATTGATAGCAGTAAAACAGCCAACGAAATTAATCTGTTGCGGTTGAAAAACACGCTGGTTGAGCAGCTGCAGACGGATGTTACCCAGCAGCTTGCGGCGCTACCGGCAACAGTGGTGGCGGATCTATCCGTTTCCGAACAAGCGCTGTACCGTCAGCTGCTCAGTGACCAACTGACCCTGATAAACCGCGTCACTGATCCCCGTCAGCAGTTGATCAACGAGCGGAATCGGATTCTCGGCCTCGAAAATCTGATCAATCAACAGATCGAAGAAAACAGTCAGCTGCTCAGCGAACAATTGCTCTGGAATCCCGTATCCGGCCCGATTTTTGTGCACTGGCCTAAGGAGGTCTTTGTCGCTATTGGGCAGTTGATCGAACGTTGGAGTAAAGCGCTGGGCGAGCCGCTATTCCAGCCAGGTTCCCGCATTTATCGGCAAGCTATGCTGCTCGCTGTCATATTAATAGCCGTCGCTTGGTTGCGCCGTTATTAGCTTACCCACCAGGAGGCCTGGGAGCAGCAGGTTGGCAATGTTATCCATGACCGGTTTCATCACAGTGTACAGTTACTGTTTCTGGCGCTGACAACGACCCTCCCTGTACCCCTGATGCTGGCGCTTATTGCCCACAACTTGCTCAACCCCATCCACCCCGACGCTGAAACACTGAAAGTGATGCTCTTTGTTGCCGGTTGCTGCATTGACGACCTGGGCAGTTCACAGCTTACGAAACTGGTTGAAAGGGTCCAGTGGGCTTTTTGTGGGCCACTTTGGCATCAGCGAAAAGCTCACCCGCGTGCTGCGTCGACATTTGGGCATCCTTTATATGACCTGCCTGCCGTTGTTGCTACTGCAGATTTATCTCTGGAATATGGATTCAGAGGAGGTGAACTCCGGGTTGACCCGGCTGGTGATGATTACGCTGATTACGATCATCACCGTACTCTGGGCCAGACTCTGGAAAGTAAACCGGGAGCTTAACCAGTTAACAGAAACGCTGAGCTGGTGGACTCGGGCTGAGACCTGGCTGTCATCCCTAGTGCTGTTTAATCTTGTCATGCTGGGTCTGACGATAGCGGGCTATACCTTCACGGTCAACGCCATGATGTACGCCGTGCTTCAGGGATTGGTTGTATTGATTTTAGTGATTTTGTTTTACAAGTTGGGAATGCGCTGGGTGCTTATTGCCGAACGCCGCCTTGAGTTTGAGCGAGCCAAGGCACGCAGAGCAGAGATCATAGCTTTGCGCGAGAAGCATGAAGAGGAGTTACCGCTTGAAACTAATTATTTGAACCTGCAGACCATATCTGACCATTCGCGAACACTGCTTAAAACAGCAATCCTGATGCTGTTGGTATCCCTGTTATGGGGTTTTTTCGGTGGATTCCTGCCAGTTTTTGATGCGCTGGATAATGTGGTTCTCTGGAGCAGCCTGAATGCGGAGGGCGAGGTGGCAGGCAGTATGACGCTGAAAAACATGCTGTTTGGTATCGTCATACTGAGTCTCAGCTTGCTGGCAGCCCATAACCTCCCGGGGTTGCTCGAGTTGCTGGTGTTGCAGAACCTTAATCTTGATCCTGGGACGGGATACGCCTTCAGCTCGCTGATAAAATACCTGCTTATTCTGGTCGGTATGCTTGGCGCTTTTTCACAATTTGGACTGGAATGGGGAAAACTCCAGTGGCTGGTTGCCGCATTGGGTGTGGGTCTGGGCTTCGGTTTGCAGGAGATAGTCGCCAACTTCGTTTCCGGCCTGGTCATACTGTTCGAAAAGCCGGTGCGTATCGGGGATACGGTGACCATCGATAACCTCACCGGGACCGTCACTCGTATTCATATTCGCGCCACAACCATTGTGGACTGGGACCGTAAAGAGGTGATCATTCCCAATAAGACGTTTATGACCCAGCAATTGATCAATTGGTCACTCTCCGATTCCGTCACACGCATCGTCATTCCTGTCGGCGTAGCCCACGGGTCGGATACCGAATTAGCCCGACAACTCCTGCTGGATGCCGCAAGAGAACAGTCAAAAGTGCTGAAAGAGCCCAAACCTGAAGCATTCTTCATCGGTTTTGGAGACAGTGCGCTGAATCTGAAGCTACACCTGCACGTTAACTCAATGGCGGATCGTCTGGACGTCATGCACAACGTAAATACCAGCATCGCAGCCAAGTTCAGGGCCTCAGGGCTGGAGATTGCCTTCCCTCAGTTGGATATACATTTGGCCCCGGCACCGGATACGAGATCTTAACGCTGAAAGGGTGCTTACCGGTTAAACATGAGGAGTTCATATTGCGAGTTCAATGGATCGTAGGGCGAATAAAACCTGTCTCTTATACACATCT
>SDWN01000783.1 GCA_004195305.1 Neptunomonas sp.
CTCTCGCTTTAGCCTCGACGGCTCTATATAATCGCCGCCATGGCTACCAAAAACACGTCCTCATCCAACGGCAACATCGCCAAGAACAAACGCGCTCGTTACGATTATCACATCGATGAGCGCTTTGAGGCGGGATTAGTCCTGGCTGGCTGGGAAGTCAAAAGCATGCGTGCAGGCAAAGCGCAACTGACCGACTCCTATGTTTTCCTTAAGGACGGCGAAGCCTGGCTGCTTAATGCCCACATTATGCCGCTGCAAACGGCCTGCACCCACGTGGTCGCGGAGCCGACACGGCAAAGAAAACTACTGCTCAATAAGCGCGAACTAGGTAAGTTATTTGCCAGCACCGAGCAGAAAGGCCATACTTGCATCGCGTTGGCGCTGTACTGGAAAGGCAGCAAGGTAAAGTGCGAAATCGGCTTGGCCAAAGGCAAGAAAGAACACGACAAACGTGCGACCGAAAAGGATCGTGACTGGAGTCGGCAAAAACAACGGATCATGAACAATAATTGATCCAAACGAACTTTTTAACCTATTCAAGCTCCAACAGTTGAGTAGCTGTTTTAGAGGAGATGTCTGACTCGACCGACAGGTCGATCATACCGGACACAACGATTTCGGGGCTGATTTGGTTTCGACATGGTGCGTATGTCCTGTGTGCATGCCGTGAGTGGTAAATGATCACGTAAATAAACACTGCCAATGCTTAATTGCAAACGACGAAAACTACGCACTAGCAGCTTAAACACCTGCATAGCGCCCTTCCACACATGCTTGCCTGTAGGCTGTGGTACGGAAGGTCATCCCATACAGGATCGCGACGGATGTCTCGCTAGGGGCTGAAGCGTTAAAACTAATCTGGCTCGCTCTAAAGAATCCTGTCAGTCGGAGTCTCAAGAGTTAAATTAAATAACTGACTAAGCATGTAGTATCACTGGTTCGGAAACATTGTGGACGCGGGTTCAAGTCCCGCCAGCTCCACCAAATCTGTGGACGCGGGTTCAAGTCCCGCCAGCTCCACCAAATCTTGCGGTACTGGAGACCTCTCTAGACCGCAGAAGACCACAGGCCATGCGGCTTGTGGTCATTCTTTCTCATCTCCTAACTTGGTCTCCAATGGTCCTCATTGGGCTACAGTTTGTCACAAATCGGGCACAACCTCGGCACACGATCCGGCAGCGCCTTTTGACAGCCTGAACGACTTCGGTACTTTTCAATGCAGATAATTTCGTTCTGACATCCTTAAAGCTCATCCGCAGCTTGCCAGCAGCTTTGCCTACATTTACGAAGACATTGCCAAAACTAAGGGTTATGTCGATGCCAACCAAAACTTACGAGATCTTGATAGCCGTCTAAGGATTCGAGACCTCAACCTATCTTCTGATCCCGAAGAAATTAAGAGATTTTCTCGCCACCTAGCCACTAAGTGCCAGCACTTTGCAGCCCGTTATGATTACTGCGATAAGTCTTATCAACTTTGCAGCAAATTAGCAGAGCGATACTCGCTACAGCCACCCAAGCCAAAAGAACACAATTCACTAATTAGCCCATGCATCCGGCGGATGGAAAGCGAACGCTGGTGGCGTAAAAAATATTCATTCTTCAACGCCGTACCATCGAAGCCGTCGCAAGAGATTTAGGGTTAGTGTCACAGCACGCTAGCACCTATTCCAGCATGATCAGCCAGAGCGTCCGCCAGGATCAAAAGCGGCGTAATGAGCATTACCTATCGAACACATACATTCGTAACGATGAAGGTCAGGAGTACAGCCTCAAAGAATTGGCTGATTTGTCGGTATCCAATCCGGCTATTCGTCGTGGTGTGTTGATCAGCATGCAAAAGTGACCAGGTATCCGGGGTTTTCAGCGTCCAAAATTGACCACCCCGGAGTGTATGTAACCATCCAGTCTTTTGGCTGGAGTACCTGGGGTGTTAATCATGGAAAGTGTGCTGAAAATTCGGCGTATGCATCAGGTTGATGGCTTATCGATCAGCGCCATTGCCCGTCAACTCAATCTGTCTCGCAATACGGTTAGAAAGTATCTGCGCCAGTCCCTGTCTGAACCGCCCACCTATCGTCGAGAGCAGCCGGCGAAACCTAAACTTGGTGAATTCGAACCTATGTTGACCGAGTGGCTGGAAGCGGACTCTAAGCTTCCCAAGCGACTCCGTCGCAGTGCCACGCGCCTTCATGATGACTTGCAGCGCCAAGGCTACCGTGGCGCTTACGACAGCGTGCAGCGCTTCGTTAAACACTGGAAAGCCAAACCGTCCCTCAAGCAAGCCTACGTGCCGCTGGTGTTTGAGCCGGGGGATGCTTATCAGTTCGACTGGAGCGAAGAGGAGGTCGAGCTCGATGGCGTCGTACAGCGTATCAAGGTGGCTCATTTTCGGCTGTCGCACAGCCGCTTGCCCTTTGTTATCGCCTTCGCGCGCGAGACTCAGGAGATGGTCTTTGCCGCCCACGATGCCGCCTTTGCCTATTGGGGAGGGGTCACCAATCGCGGTATTTATGACAACCTGAAGACCTGTGTCGATGCTGTACTAACCGGTAAGGAACGTCGATTTAACCCCCGCTTCCTGGCACTGATGAGCCATTACTTGATCGAGCCAGCAGCCTGTACGCCTGCCGCAGGCTGGGAGAAGGGTCAGGTCGAAAAACAAGTTCAGGATATTCGTCGGTTGTGCTTTGTTCCACGTCGCAAAGCCGATGATATGGCCGAACTAAACCGGCAGCTACAGGCGGAAGTCGAGCGCTATGCCAAGCGCCACCCGCACCCTAAACAACCGGAACAGACGGTCTGGCAGGTGTTTGAGTCAGAACGAAATCAGCTACGCCCCTTGGCCACGCCCTTCAATGGCTATGTCGAGCGCGAGGTGCGTGCTGACAGCACTTGCCTGGTTCGGCTAGAGCGCAACACGTATAGCGTGGACTGTCGTTATGCCAACCGCCATGTCACGCTGCGGGTGTTTTCCGACCGTATCGTGGTGGTGGCCGACGGCGACGTCATCGCCGATCATTCGCGCCTGTTCGGGCGCAATAAGACCCAGTACGACCCCTGGCATTATCTGGGTTTGCTGGAGCGAAAGCCCGGTGCGCTGCGCAATGGCGCCCCTTTTAAGGAATGGCCGTTACCCGCAGCGATCAAGCAAGTTCAGCAGCAACTGTTGAGCCGTAAAGGCGGTGACAAGGCGATGGTATCACTACTGCTTGCTGCCCAGCAGGATGGGCTGGAAGCACTGGACAAGGCCTGCCAGGTTGCGCTTGAAAACAACAGTGTGACGGCAGCGTTAGTGCTGAATCAGTTGCAGCGCCTGCGCCAGTCAGAGGTGGATCAGCGCACCATCGAAACCCAAGTGATCCCCTTGACGATCGTACCGATCGCGGACTGCACCCGCTATGACCGTTTGAGAAAGGGAGGAACAGCCCATGCACACGGCTGAAATCCATACGCGCCTGAAGGGGCTGAAGCTGTTCGGCATGGCCGCTCAGTGTGACGAGCTACTGCATCAACCCAACCGACGTCCACCGGTTCCCGAGGTCTGGCTGCAACGGATGATAGGCTGCAACGGATGATAGAAGCCGAAGAAGCCGAGCGCAAAAGCCGCTCGATCCGTTATCAGATGGGCATAGCCAAGTTCCCGATGGCGCGAGATCTAGACGGCTTTAGCTTCGATGAAGCCGCGATCGATCAGATCGATATCGACAGGCTGAATCAAGGCCCGTTGATGGACCAAGCCCATAACTTACTGTTCGTCGGTGGCACAGGAACCGGCAAGACTCATCTAGCGATTGCTATCGGACGCCATGCTGTGCGACAAGGCAAGCGCGTCCGGTTCTTCAGCGTGGTCGACCTGGTTAACCTGCTGGAACAGGAAAAGGCCCTAGGACGATCAGGTCAGCTGACCAACCGATTGCTCAACGTGGATGCCGTGATCTTGGATGAACTTGGCTACTTGCCCTTTGCTGCATCTGGCGGAGCGCTGCTGTTCCATCTGATCAGCAAGCTGTACGAACGTACCAGTCTCATCCTCACCACCAACCTCGACTTCGGTGAATGGGTTCAGGTGTTCGGTGACGAGAAGATGACCACGGCGATGCTGGATCGAATCACTCATCACTGCGAAATCATAGAGACGGGAAACGAGTCATACCGGTTCAAGAAAAGGCTGCAAAACCGCTAACCAACCTGGTCAAAATTGGACGCTGAAACCTGGTCAATTTTCAACGCTGATTGACAGCAGGGAATGACCATGTATTGGTATAGACAGGGTAAGGGAGAACTAGTGAGAGCGATCGATCTAATCCGACGGGTTTGCTCTCGGTGCTAGATATAGTGAAACTCGCAGGCAAGAAGTACTGTCGCCTGCATGGCTATTCCGATGAAGCCCTATTAATCTATCAGAATGATCCAGTGACGGGTTGGAAGATAAAGATTTGATCTACCTGGGTGAAAAGAGAGGCGCATTAATGCCTGACGAAACAAAGCCTTCATTTGAAGGCTCAGAAGATACAGATCAAGCAACGGGCACCCCCTTTCCGTTGGCCTTTATCGAGCCAAGAAACGCAGTGATAAAGGTGCTAAGCATCTCTGCTGAGCCAGTCTCGCCCATCTGTAGAGATAATCCAGAATGGCGTATCTTTGGTGCAGACTGGCTATGTGCTGACGTTAAGCGGGGTGAGCTAACCGAATGGAGATGGGACTGTGAGAAAAGCTATGCCGTGCGTGTCGGAGACAGTAAACCACTCTTACATGAGTCCTTAGCTGGAAGTCTTAATGAATGTGACTTACTGGCAGTTATTTTTACCACGAATGATCTACGCCAGGTTGAACTCGTAAAGGATATCGCTGGGATATGCCATGATCAGGAAGTTGGCTTCAGTATTGTCGTCTCCCAGCCAGCTTCATTTGAGTTTGACGCTGGTCAAGAGAAGACTCAGTTGGTTGAAGCGCCCCTATTAAGACAGTTCGACTGTTATCTTCAAAGCTCTGGTTTCTTTCTGTCTCTTATACACATCT
>SDWN01000786.1 GCA_004195305.1 Neptunomonas sp.
AGATGTGTATAAGAGACAGCATTGGCTTTTCTTTCAGTAATAATGATCGCTGCAAAGGAATTCACTCTATTTGATTGGCATATAAGGGTCCAGTGTCTGCTATGGATATCACCGAATTATTAACGTTCAGCGTGCAACAAAACGCGTCCGACCTACACATCTCCGCTGGCGTTCCTCCCATGATTCGTGTCGACGGCGATGTGCGCCGCATCAAGATGCCATCATTGGATCACAAACAGGTCCACTCGCTGGTCTACGAGATCATGAACGACAAGCAGCGTAAAGACTTTGAAGAGTTCTTCGAGACTGACTTCTCGTTTGAGATCCCTGGTCTGGCTCGGTTCCGGGTTAACGCCTTTAACCAGAACCGCGGTGCTGCGGCGGTGTTCCGGACCATCCCCACCGATATTCTATCGATGGAAATGCTTGGCATGGGCAAGGTCTTTAAAGATCTCGCCGATAAGCCCCGTGGCCTGGTGCTTGTCACCGGTCCTACCGGCTCGGGTAAGAGTACCACGCTGGCAGCCATGGTCGATTACGTCAACGACTCTCGTAACGACCACATCCTCACCATCGAGGATCCGATCGAATTTGTGCATCAGAGTAAAAAGTGCCTGGTCAACCAGCGCGAGGTGCATCGCGACACACTGGGCTTCTCCGAAGCACTGCGCTCGGCCCTGCGTGAAGATCCGGATATTATCCTGGTCGGCGAGATGCGTGACCTCGAGACCATCCGCCTGGCCCTGACCGCGGCCGAAACCGGCCACCTGGTATTCGGCACCCTGCACACCACCTCTGCCGCCAAGACCATCGACCGGATCATCGACGTATTCCCCAGCGATGAAAAATCGATGGTGCGTTCGATGCTGTCAGAATCACTGGAGGGTGTTATCTCCCAGACGCTGCTGAAAAAACCCAAGGGCGGTCGTATTGCTGCCCACGAAATCATGACCGGCACCCCTGCCATCCGCAACCTGATCCGCGAGGATAAGGTGGCGCAGATGTACTCCGCAATCCAGACAGGTGCGGCGCACGGGATGCAGACAATGGATCAATGCCTGCAGGCCATGCTCCAGAAAGGCTTGATCTCGCGTGAGGCGGCGCGGGAAAAAGCCAAGATGCCTCAAAATTTCTAAGCGCCTACTAAGGTTTACATACAACTTTAAATCCAACCAACTAGGATCAACGCGTGGACTTTACACAACTTCTGAAAGTCATGGTAGAAAGGGACGCCTCCGACCTGTTTGTGACTGCAGGTGCACGACCTAGCGTCAAGGTCGATGGCTCGGTTAAACCACTGACCCGTGATCCGCTCACCGCGCGCCAGGCGCGGTCGCTGACCTACAGCACCATGAACGATGCGCAGCAGTCCGAATTCGAGTCTTCGCATGAGTGCAACTACGCGATCAGCGCCCCTGGGATCGGCCGTTTCCGGGTCAGTGCATTCTTCCAGCGCAACTCACCGGGGATGGTCCTGCGGCGGATCAAAAACGAGATCCCCACCATGGACGAATTACGGCTGCCGCCGATACTCAAAGATCTGGCGATGTCTAAACGCGGTCTGATCCTGTTTGTGGGGGGGACCAGCACCGGCAAAACCACCTCGCTGGCATCGATGATTGATTATCGCAACGAGAACACCAAGGGTCACATCATCTGCATCGAGGACCCGATCGAGTTTATCCATGATCATAAAAAATGCATCATCACCCAACGCGAAGTCGGGATCGATACGCCCAGCTTTGAGATCGCACTCAAGAACACCCTGCGCCAGGCTCCCGATGTCATCCTGATGGGTGAGATTCGCAGCAAGGATACGATGGGCTACGGGTTGCAGTTTGCCGAAACCGGTCACCTTTGCCTGGCCACCCTGCACGCCAACAACGCCAACCAGGCACTGGATCGGATCATCAGCTTCTTCCCCCCCGAACATCACGCTCAGATGTGGATGGACCTGTCGCTGAACATGAAGGCAATCGTCGCTCAACAGTTGGTACCGCGCGTCGATGGCAAGGGCCGGGTCGCGGCGATCGAGGTGTTGATCAATACCCCCCTGGCCTCCGACCTGATCCGCAAGGGCTCCGTGCACGAGATCAAAGATTTGATGAAAAAATCGACCAATGTCGGTATGCAAACCTTCGAGGTTCGTCCACGGATGGTGATATGTTCTTCCTCCAGGATGAAGACGACTTCCTTAACGACCGCTAGGCTTCAACAGTTAACAAAGGGCGGTTAAACACAGCGCTCAAAAAATCGCCGCTCCTACGCATTGCCTGCAAGGACGCAGGTATATCGTTGTTGTCGGGAACTGACAACGACCCGCGCTCGCGGCATACGCCCGCCAAGGATGGCGGAAGTGCAGTTATTGCAGGAGCAAATACCTGCACGTACATCCTGTACACAAAAAAGGCACCCGAGGGTGCCTTTTTAATCAGAAAACGCGGCGAATCAGATCGCATCTGAGCCGGTCTCGCCAGTGCGGATACGGATGATCTGCTCCAGCTCGGTGACGAAAATCTTGCCGTCACCGATCTTGCCTGTATTGGCTGAACTGCTGATCGCCTCGATCACCTGATCCACCAATTCACTATCAACAGCGGCTTCAAGCTTCACTTTGGGAAGAAAGTCGACCACATACTCGGCACCTCGATACAGCTCGGTGTGTCCTTTTTGACGACCGAAACCTTTGACCTCGGTGACGGTAATACCTTGAACCCCAATTTCAGACAGCGCCTCGCGTACGTCATCCAGTTTGAAGGGTTTAATGACCGCAGTAACCAGTTTCATCTGAATCTCCTAATGGCACAAAAAAACAGCTTTGCGCATAAATTCGGTGCGACAGTATAACCTGTTATTTTTATCCAGAGCTACGCATCACCAACACCGTGGCCGTCATTAGACCGACGGTACCGACAACAGATCGATAAGATCATCCTCCGGCGACAATAAATAGCACTATTCTTAGCCTCAGCGTTACTTATTCTCGGTGTCCGCATGCGAACAATCCTAACCTCTCCGACCTGACTGATCGTTCTGTCCGCCATCGTTGCGACGATCTGGTGGAACACCCGCCCGCAACCGGTCGTGGTGGATACCGTGCGGATCGAGCTCTGGAATGAAGACTTTAAAGCCAGCCTGCAGCAGATCAGACTCAGGCTCAAGCTGCCGGGCGGCAGGTGCTCGGGAGCAGGAAACCAAGGCCCGTATCAGGGTGGCCATAAGCGACGCAATCCTCACGACACTCACCCCACCGGTATTAATCGGCGTAGCGGGTCTCGCGGCTGCGGTTGTAGACGCCACCTTGGCTGGTATCCACCTGCAGTACGCCACGCCCACCGGAGAGGTACTTTACAAAGACGGCGGTATTAGGGGTGATCAACGCGCCCTGCTGGACGATCTGTATCACCCTGCCGTTCTGCAACTCGACCACATAGGCGAACGCTTTCTGATTGTATCGGGTGGCTTTTTCACCCATTACTCCGCCGATTACAGCACCCGCACCCATGGCCCAGCGCCTGCCCGCACCTCCGCCCACCTCATTCCCCAGACCTATTCCGATAATAGTGCCGATCAGGGAGGCACCCGGGGTTCCCTCGGCTTGGACGGTAACCTCCTCGGCCGTCAGCACCACACCGCGCTGGAGTAAAACGCTTCGCTGCGCCTCGCTGGCATGCAGGGTACTGGCATCCATGTTGGTGGGATTGCCGAGACAACCCGCCAGACTGCCAGAAAGCGCGATCAATACAAGTAAGCTATAGATTTTCATAGACACCTCGATCGTTCTCACTAAACCCGGGGCTGTTGCCTGCGCCACGATATACTATTCACCTGATGGACAAATAGGCTCCATACCTATCTGCCCATCGCCCCGAAAATCTGCCGCAGTTGCGTGGAACTGCTTGATTTTCTGGGGCTCTCATGGGGCTTCGACCCATGATGACGCTCCTTGTGTCTTCTATTAACCCGCCGGGTTAATAAACAGCCTAGCAGCTGCAGATTAAGGCAGGCTGAACCTACGGATGTTCAGCTAAAACGGTTCTCGCTGGAACGCCTGTAACTGCAGATACAGTGCGGATAGAGCGTCAGCCTGCGCCCCGGAATGTTGGATTCAGTAATCAACTGGGGGATCTGGGTAGCGGACAGCTGCTTGTCCAATACCAGATAGCCACGCCCCGGCGATAACATCTCGACCGCCCCCTCGTAGACCGGATGTTCCACCAGTATCTCATCACCAATCACCAGATCCTGCCACAGTAACGCGGCCGTCAGCTGCTCCTCGGCAACGGTTTCTGGTTGGTTTTTGGGTACCATCGTGCCCCCCCCCTGTCAGCTAACGCTGCCTGTAACTATAGTACGCCGCAGCACTCTGAATACCGATCCAAAAAAAGGCTGTGCCTGAGCTAGCGGTTGTGACTGAGGTGAGAAGGACAGCGGTCCCTATCGGCTCGATATCGACGTTTGCGCCCTCTCGGGTACCTTAAGGATATGCGCCGCCATATCCTTAAGAATCCTAGGCGGCCC
>SDWN01000068.1 GCA_004195305.1 Neptunomonas sp.
ACATAGTAAGCATCGGCGTCGGGGCGCGTTTGATCGCCCTGCGACTGATCGACAAACTCTGCCGAGAGGAACAAACCTTCAACCCCTGCACTGCCTTGAGCACGAACACTCAATGTCTCTTGACCATCACGGTGTGTGAGCCCCAAAAATCCGGCGCTGTTGGCATCGACCTCAAGACCTTCGATATAGGTTACCGCGACGGTTCCCGGATCCGCGACGTACTCGAGATTGATCCCCCCCAACTCCATCATCCCTTGCGCCGGGCTATCCGATTCCAGCCAGAAGATATCGGAGCGCAGGCCCGTCTGGCCACCCAGCTTAACCACCACCGTCTTATCGAACGCTTTGTTGGCCGCGAGCCAATAGGCACCGCCGCGATCCATCTCAGGCGCGCCTGGAATGGGATCAAACCCCTTACCAAAATTGAGCGAATCACCGTTAATCAAGAAGCCATCGCCAATTGAAAAATTTTGGCTACCGACAGAGATTTCAACCGCATCCTGGCCAAGTGCCGCGATCAAATTACCCGAGCGCCAGCCGATATACAGATCCTCAACATCGGTTTTACCTTCGTCTCCGGTACTAAACCCCGCCGCATCACCATCGCCCCAGGTACCGCTGGTCATCAAATTAACCCCACCGAACACACTGGCCTTACGGTCCCCGTAGGTTTTGGAGCCGCTCAGACCATACTTGGCAAAGCCTTCCTGCCAATCGGAGCCCCCCTCGGTGCTGTTCAGCTGGGCGTAATTTTCTCCGCTGTGGAAGCTGCCAACGATGAGTTCGAAATCAAAGTTCAACTGCGCGCCATCTTTGTCATGTAACGGCAACGCAGAGGCAGGCGTCACCAACAGACAGCTGGTCGCGGCCAGCGTTGCCGCAACCAGATAGCGCGCCCGTTGACCCATAAATTTTTGTTTCATCATAAAACTGTCCTGATGTGATGCGAATGGGAACTTTCACGGACAGAGTAACGAGGGGCTGTAAACCAAATTGCTGACAGATGTAGCAACCTGTGGGTAATTTGTAACTAAATGTGGGGGATTAAATATTGATTAACCGCCCGGAAACGATCGCACCAGCCCCCTACTGTGTATTTGATATTAAAGAGCGTACGTTAAATACCCTCTTTAGCGGCTGACGCTGATCGCTGATCAACTATTCGCCGCTTTCGATGACCGGATAACCGACTAACTCACTGATATCGGCTGCCGCTTTACGTAGCTGGGGTTCAGCTGGATCAAGCAGTGCAGACTCGCTTTCGGAATACCCAGATGAAACGACAAGTCTGCCGGTTCATTCAATTCTCAACACATTAGAAGCAGGATGCGTATTTCAAAAATCACTCACTTTCGAAGCAGCACGGTAGTACCGTCCCAGTGACCCGCGGGTGCCTGTCCAATCAGTTCTGCACAACGACCGATGTAGAGTGCGGCCGCTTCGTCCAACGGAGCACTCACCAGGCATTCGGCAAATATCAACCTGGCATCCCGAAAATCACCGTTGCGATAGCACTCTAGCCCCTGGGTAAACAAACAAGAGTTCGCCTTTTTTTGTTGCTTAAGCTCGCTATCATCGGCATCTAGCACCTCGTAGAGATAGATGGCTTCTGTTTTTCCGGCCACGATCACGCGATCCAACTCGCGCAGGCAAAAGACCGATGGAGCTTCAATTTCTGCCAGCGTATGCCCAGAGATCAATATCTTGGCTCCATAAATTTTTGTCATCGATTCCACCCGAGAAGCGAGGTTTGCTGCATCACCCACAACATTGGAGTCCAGCCGTTTATCGCTGCCAATGGCCCCGAGCAACAACCGTCCACTGTTGATACCAATACCCATCTGTAACGGCACCTCATCCCGCAATTTCCGGTTCATGTTCAATCGGTCAAGGGCCAAGTACATCTTGACCGCAGCATGAATCGCCTTATCGGCACCACCAGAGAACAAAGCAATGATTGCATCTCCCTGATATTGGTTGATAAAACCACCCTCACTAGCTATCACCGGTTCCATCTCCGAAAGGTATTCATTCAGCAAGATGAAAACAGCTTCGGCTCCCATCGTCTCTGACATAGTGGTGAATTTACGCAGATCAGCGAACATCACGTGCATATCCAACGCGACATGATCTCGCGCCTGAACCGTTTTTTTGGAAGTTCCATGCAGTAGCTCAAGGAACTCAAAAGGTACAAATTTCCTGAACTCATCTTTAATTTGAAGGTTCTGAACGGCTGAGCTAACTTGGGCTGCGACCATATCGAAGAAGGACAGGTCGATCGATTCGAACTGACGGAACAGCTCGATTTTCTTGCGCGAAAAACCGGCGATATAAAAACCTAGCAGGTTGCCATCGTCAGGCTTTAACGGGCAAACGACCATTTGGCACAGATCCATAAAATCAGCAGTCACCCCCTGTACACTATCGAGCAGGCGGGATCCTGTATTTTCGGTAAATAAACAAAACCCCTGTCCATCGACGGGTAGCACCGAGTGCATCAACGCTTGTGAACGGGATCGCGAATAACCTCCAATTGCTGAGATGGCATAACCACCGTCGGTCGGTCGGATCACCAATGCTTTCTCCACGGCCATATGCAGAACAGAAGTATCGACGAGATGACCCAGTGCCA
>SDWN01000072.1 GCA_004195305.1 Neptunomonas sp.
CCGTCATCCCGGACATTCTCTGTAACGCCGGCGGCGTGGTCGTCTCCTACTTCGAGTGGGTGCAGAACAAAAACAGCGCGCGGTGGGAGCTGGAAGAGGTCGATCGCAAGCTGCGCCGGCTGATGACGGCCGCCTACGACGCCACCGAAGAGGCCGGCAAGCGCTTCGACCTCGGGATGGACACGCGCACCGCCGCCTATCTCGTGGCGCTCGAGCAGCGACGCCTCGTAGGCGCCGAGCTCGGCGCGGATCATTTCGTAGTCCTGGAGCAGGTCGCGCTCCTCGAGCAGCGCCGCGGCGCAGTCGAGCAGGTGCACCAGCACCCGGGTCTTGCCGGAACCGGCACCGGCCAGCACCAGCAGGTTGACCGGCGGTGCAGCCACCGCTTCGCGCTGGGCATCATTGAGGGGGGCGAGAATGGTAGAATCATCCATCGGTGCAAACCTGCGTCACAGTCAAAGCAGCTGATTATATCAGGCTGATTCGGCAACAGTGACCAAAGGCGCTAAAATCGTACCTAGTTATCTTCACCCACCCTGCTAAGGAGCGAGCTATGCCGCTGGCAATGGCGCGCCATATTCTGGTCAAGACCCAGAACGAGGCCGAACAACTGAAACAAAAACTGGCGAAGGGGGCTGATTTTGCGCTGCTGGCCAAAAAGCACTCGCTCTGCCCCTCGAAAAAACGCGGCGGCAGCCTGGGCGAGGTACGCCCCGGACAGATGGTGCGGGCGGTGGATCAGGTGATCTTCAAGAAGCCATTAAACCAGGTGCACGGCCCGGTCAAAACCCAATTTGGATATCATCTGATTGAGGTGGTCTTTAGGGATTAACCGTCAGTAGCTAACCGCTAGAAAGCAGCGCCAAGGTCGGGTTTTAACCCGACACATGAAGCACCCTGATAGCCTTGTCGGAATAAATTCCGACCTACATGGACCCGGCTTGCCAATCACACATGCGTATTGGTTTTGTGGGTCGGATTTTAACCCGACGCGGGCAGCACATTGGTAGTCTTGTCAGAATGAATTCCGACCCACATGGACCCGGCATGCCAATCACACATGCGTATTGGTTTTGTGGGTCGGGTTTTAACCCGACGCGGGCAGCACATTGGTAGCCTTGTCGGAATGAATTCCGACTCACATGGATCCGGCATGCTGAGTCTGCATGAATGTTTGGTTTTGTAGGCCAACGCAAACTTCACCGCCACCCGGTGCATGGTGCATGGTATGGGTACAGATCAGCAGACAATCGGCGCCGCCCGCCTCAATCAAATTCTCTGCCGACTCATCCCGTCGCCTAGCAGCCCGATCGTCTTCATCCGCGCGGTAACTCACCAGGATGGGCGATATGATTGAGCAGAATACGCTTGAGCGGCTCGGGATCCTTGATCACCTGCTCGCCGGCATACTGGTTAGCATCCAACCCGTGCAGACTGATCAGCCGAGATAACCAAAACCGCATCGCCGCCGTTCGGATCAACACCGGCCAGGCGCTGTACTCGCCCGGTTCAAACGGCCGTACCTGAGCGTAAGCGGTCAGTAAGGCGTCGAGCCGATCGGCATCAAATTGGCCCTGATCGGTCACGCACCAGTCATTGGCGACGATGGCCAGATCGTAAAGCAGATAGCCATTGCAGGCATTATACAGATCGATAATGCCACTCAGCTGATCGCCCTTAACGCCCTGATCAAACAGCGCATTATCGTGAAACAGATCACCATGGATAACCCCAGTCGGCAGCGCCAGCGGTTGCTCACGCAACGCATCGAACAGTGCCACCTCCTGATGCAACAACGCCGCATCTTCAGGCTTAAGGAGGTCAGCCACCCGCTTGGATTCGCGCCGCCACCAGAACACCCCCCGGTGCGCCTGGCGGCTCATAAAAAAGTCCTGCCCAGCCAGGTGCAACTGCGCCAGGGCCGCACCGATTTGGCGACAATGATCAGGCGCCAGCACCGTGACATGGCGCCCGCTAAATCGGGGCAGCAGCAGCGCAGGCCGTCGCGCCGCTGTTTTTAACCCAATCCCATAACGATCCTTAAACGGTGCCGGTACCGGCACGCCCCGTTCGGCCAGATACCCTGTCAGCTCGACAAAGAACGGCATCGCATCCTGCGACAGCTCTTCAAACAGGGTTAACACGAAGTGCTGGGGCAGCCCTTCATGCTGGGTATCGACAAAATAGTTTGTATTTTCAATACCGCCATCGATCCCTTGGAAACCACTCAGAGTGCCCAGATCAAAATCAGCCAGCAAGCCATCGAGGTCGGCGTTACTCAGTTGGGTATATACAGCCATGGTTAGCATCCAGGTCTAGCGACCCTTGGTGAATATCAACCGAACCTGGATCTGAATTCAGGCCGGAATGTTGGTTGCGCTTATTTAGCCGCGTTTAATCAGTCGCTATTCTCGGTCAGCCTCCTAGCAGGAGACTGAAAATCTACCTACGTTGCTGATACCTCGTTAAAAACGACCTAAAAATGCTCATTTATACCTATAAACTGCGCTTTTTCGGTCGTTTTTGCCTAGTCTCGACTGCCTCGCTAACGCTTTTCAACAGCCTCCTAGAAAACAAGTAGCGCTTACCAGCGAAAAAGCACCCACTTAGGGATCAGCAGCTGGCTAC
>SDWN01000299.1 GCA_004195305.1 Neptunomonas sp.
ATATGTGTATAAGAGACAGCCCCCGTAGGTGAATCACGCAGGGCAGCTCGGTCTCTCATGTGCTGAGCGCCCTTTTCCAGAATATCGATCGCCAAACTCATGCCCCTGTCCCCTCATCGCCCTGTTTCTCGCTCTGCATTTCGCCCAATGCCATCAACCGGCTCCAGCCAAACAACGCCGCGACCGTCATACAGCCGCCCGCACCCATGCCGATCACCACCAAACCAAACGCACTCATACCGTCGTTCATAGCCCCTCCGCCTGTTCCTGCTCCAACCGGCACTGCTCACGCTCGATCCGCTGCTGCTCCAGCCTCTCGGCACCTTCCGCGACCGCCGCCCGTGATGCGGCGAGTTCCTGCCGGGCCACGACCCGATCCTGCTCGGTAACCCGACGTCGATGCGCTGAGGGTTTGAAATTACCCATAGTTCTCACCAATTCGTATCCTGAACATTCATCACAGAGCGGGTGATATCACTGCGGCTAGCAGACGTACCCGGCACCACCAACGCCGACAGATCCGGCGACTCGTCTTCCCAGCGACGTTGGCTCAGCCACCCCTCGGGATAGATCGGGGTGCCGCCGTTCAAGACCTTCGTCTTTCGCTGCGCAGCCTCCAGCGCCGCACCCCGCTGAATCTGTTCGAACAGTGATTGGTTCAACTCAGCGGACTGGCTCCACGCAATGAAAACAGCAACCGCTTTGCCGCATAGGAGCAAAACCATGGCCACAACAGAGAACTTAATCCGCATCAAAGAGTACCGGCGTACCTGCTTCACCGGTAAGCCGACCTGCATGACCACGCTCTACCGCTGGGCAGAGGACGGCACTCTGCCGACCGTACGCCGCGGCAAGCTGCTGTTCGTGGATTTAGACGCGCTAGGGACAGGTAATGCGCTGGTTGATAGCGTACTGCGGGGGTGAGGTGGTCACGCCGTACTTTCCGTTAAAGCCAATTAATAAGAAGGACAGCGCCATGAAAAACACCCTGATGGATTTAAACAATCACCTGTTCGGAGCGCTTGAGCGCGTCAACGACGAGGAGTTAAAGGGAGACGAGCTTAAAGCTGAGGTCGATCGATCAAAATCAGTCATCGGCCTAGGCAAAGAGATCATCAACAACGCACGGCTGGCGGTGGACGCCGAGAAGTTGCGCCTTGAGTACGCGCCCGGGCATGCAAAACTGCCCGGTATGCTGGAGAGCAAGCCCGACCTTAAAGCGGTAGGTAACAAGTCGTGAGCAGGGTATATACCACCGAGCAGCTGGACTGGCTAAAAACCGGCTATCCGCTGTGGCTACCGCGTGAGCTGGCGATCTACTTCAACGCTAAGTTTGCGGCGGATAAAACGTCGCAGCAGCTCCGTTCAGCCTGCAAAAACCGTGGCATCAAAAGTGGCCGCAATCCAGGCACCGGTGCCAAAGACCGCTATCAATTGGTCACTTCAGAACAGGCCGACTATCTGCGCCGGATGTATCAGGAAATGTCGCTGCCTAAGCTGGTTGAGGCCTTCAACGAGCAACATGGGACAGCATTGATGCTGAGTCAGATTCGCTCTTTCTTGAAGAACCACGGTATCACTTGCGGTCGGTCCGGACATTTCGGCACAGACGGGAAAGCCAGTTGGAACAAAGGCAGCGCCGGCACCGGACTATGCAAACCCAACAAAGGCAGTTTCCAGAAAGGTAGCACCCCTGGAAATAGCGGTATTGGGGTCTGACCCCATTGGTTTTGCTTGATTTTAACTCGACTGGTTATCACCAATGAGTTCACCCAGCTCCAATGCGGCTTGACGGAGGAGGGGTTCAAACTCCAGCAGTTCATCCAAGCTTTTCCTCAGAATCGGAGCATGGGTGAACAGGCAGGCAAAAAGCCGTCCGTCTTTATCCTTGATAGGGACTGAGACGGCGACCATACCATCAACGAACTCTTCGTTGTCGATGCCGCGATCATTACCGGCGATTTCCAACAGCGCCGATTCCAAGTCCTCCGGGTTGACCAGGGTGTTACGGGCCATTTTTTCCAAGGGTAGGTTGTGGATGATACGCTGGCGTCGATCCTTAGCCAGGGAACTCAGGTACAGCTTTCCGCTGGCGGTGCACCATACCGGTGTGTGGCTGCCGATGGGTAAATGTACCTGCAAAGGCCAGTTGGTCTGGACTCTGTCGTAATAGATCATCTCTGTGCCGTCAGGGATGGAAATACCGCAGGTCTCGCCAACCTTGTCGGCCAATTTTTTCAGAATCGCTTGGCGTAGGGCCTTAAAGCGGCTGGTGTAGAGCACTCCAAGTGCGATGCTGTGTAGCCGGTCGGCAGGCATCAGCAAACCACGCATATTCGTTTGCAGGTAACCTTCAGCCTCGAGTTGCTGCAGTATGCGGTGCACGCTGGGTTTGGGAATATCTAACTGCAGGGCTAGATCGGCCGGGTTTAAAGGGCGTTCGGCGCGAGAAACTGCCTCGATGATCTCGAGTACACGGGTGATGGAGGAGGTTTTTTCTCTCCGCTGAACTGTCATTGCATATCCTGCCATTCAAAGTTTGAGCCTATTATAGGCAGACTATGTAT
>SDWN01000301.1 GCA_004195305.1 Neptunomonas sp.
AGATGTGTATAAGAGACAGGTGATACCCCGGTGCTGGACCTTCTCCAGCTCTCGCGGATCATCCAGCAGACTCTCGCGCTTTCGAGCCCAGACCTCAGCTAATTTTTTTTTGTCAAAGGTTCGGTTTTCCTGATGTACAATTACGCCACCACGGGTAATCCTGATCATGGCGGTATAGCCAATCGTACCGTCTTTTCTTGTTCTGGCTCTGATTGTTGCCATGTGACCCCGCTGCGACTTGTGACATGGCCTTTTTTGTCACAACCATGTCACAGCAATATAGTCGAAACGGGCTGGAATGCCCATAGAATGGTTCAGAATGTTGAGTTTAGATAATTTGAAAACACCTGCAAAAACAGCAACAAGCCCAGCAACCACGCGGCCTGCGGTCGATCGCACCTTCTGTGTTGCACCGATGCTCGATTGGACCGATAGACACTGCCGCTATTTTCATCGACTGCTGAGCCAGCACGCGCTCCTGTATACCGAGATGGTCACCACCGGTGCAATTCTGCATGGGGATGCGGATCGATTTCTACAGTTCAACCCGGCAGAGCACCCGGTGGCGTTGCAACTGGGTGGTAGCGACCCGGCGGCGCTGGCCGAATGCGCCCGGAAAGCAGAGCTTTGGGGGTATGATGAAGTTAACCTCAATGTCGGCTGCCCCAGTGACCGGGTCCAGAACGGTATGTTCGGCGCCTGTCTGATGGCCGATCCACAACGAGTGGCGGACGCAGTGAAAGCGATGCAGCAGGCCGTTTCAATTCCGATCACGGTCAAGCACCGCATCGGCATCGACGATCAAGACAGTTATGAGTTTCTGTGCCGATTTATCGATACGGTGGCCGAGGCTGGCTGTCGTACCTTTATCGTTCACGCCCGCAAAGCAATTTTACAAGGGCTCAGCCCAAAGCAAAATCGGGATATTCCACCGCTGGATTATGATCGGGTCTACCGCCTGAAACAGGATTATCCTGCGCTCGAAATCATCATCAACGGCGGCATCAAGACGCTGGCTGAATGCCAGCAACATCTGCTCCAGCTCGACGGGGTTATGATTGGACGCGAGGCCTACCAGAACCCGCTGCTGCTTGCCGAGGTTGACCAGGCCCTGTATAACGGCGATCTGGTCGACTTGGACCAGATGCTGATGCGGCTGTGCGCCTATTGCGAGCAGCAACTGGCCCAGGGTGCGCAGCTGGGCTGGATTACCCGCCACGTATTGGGGCTGTACCAAGGCCAACCCGGTGCCCGACGCTTCCGGCGTTTTATCAGCGAAAATGCGTTCCGCCCCGACGCGGGTATCGATGTCCTTAAGCAGGCGTTGGTGCTAGTTAAACCTGGATTGTTCGCCGCCTGATACGCGGCTGTATCAACTATTTTCGATTTAGTCAGAAGAGAGATGGCAATGCCTAATCTGCTTGAGCAACTCAAAACGATGACCACTGTAGTCGCCGATACCGGTGATTTTACAGCCATCGAACGCTACACCCCTGAAGACGCTACCACCAATCCTTCCCTGATTCTCAAGGCTGCGCAACAGCCAGAGTATCGCCCTTTGCTGGAAGAGGCCCGCACCTGGGTTCTGCGCCAAAACCTGAGCCAAAGCCGCACCCTGTGTCTAATGGCCGACAAGCTGGCGGTCAGTTTTGGTGAGCAGATCCTCAAGGTGATCCCCGGACGCATCTCCACCGAAGTTGACTCCCGGTTATCGTTCGACACCCATGCGACGATCGAGCGCGCGCGGGGATTGATCCATCTGTATAAAGAAGCGGGGATTAGCAAAGATCGGGTACTGATCAAGATCGCCGCTACCTGGGAAGGGATCCAGGCAGCACGTCAGCTTGAAGCGGAAGGGATCAACTGCAACCTGACCCTGCTGTTCGGTTTCTCCCAGGCGATCGCCTGTGCCGAAGCTGGCGTCTACCTGATATCACCGTTCGTCGGTAGAATTCTCGACTGGCATAAGCAATCCACGGGGCGTGATGACTACGCTGCAGCCGAGGATCCCGGAGTACTCTCTGTCTCCAAAATTTACGACTACTACAAGCAACACAGCTACAAGACTGTAGTGATGGGAGCAAGCTTTCGTAACAGCGCTGAAATTTTACAACTGGCCGGATGCGATCGACTCACCATCAGCCCCGCGCTCCTGGATGAGCTAGCCTCGGTAGAAGGCTCGCTCGAGCGCAGGCTCGATCCAAAAGCCATCCTCCAAGCTCAGCCCAAGCTAACCCTGAACGAATCCCAGTTCCGCTGGATGATGAACGAAGATGCGATGGCTACCGAGAAGCTAGCCGAAGGGATCCGTAACTTTACCGCAGATCAATACAAGCTTGAGACGCTGTTGCAGAGCTAATGTAAACCCACAATA
Source organism: Neptunomonas sp. (assembly GCA_004195305.1). Classification (GTDB taxonomy): domain Bacteria; phylum Pseudomonadota; class Gammaproteobacteria; order Pseudomonadales; family Balneatricaceae; genus Motiliproteus. The sequence goes on from SDWN01000301.1 coordinate 2,375, forward strand.
AAATCGTTAAGCATTAACCCAGCGTGTTACCAGGAGACACAAGGATGCGTCAACATGGGTCTAAGACCCATGCAGTCTCTGAAAACCCAGCAGTTCCACGCAACTGCGGCAGATTTTTGGAGCAGGCAATATGGGATAAGGATTAAAAACCTACGTATCGACGGATCGATTCCTTCTCTGGGCACCAACACAT
>SDWN01000714.1 GCA_004195305.1 Neptunomonas sp.
ATCCGCAAGCGGGTCAACGCTAAAGTGGTTTAATTGGGCAAATTTTCCTATAAGGACTGACAATAGAAAAGATGAGGGCCTCATAATTGATCGGTCGTCAGTTCAAGTCTGGCAAGGCCCACCATGCCCATAGATTCAACAGGTTATATCTGAGCCACGATGCGACTCGGATCGCATAGTCATAGCCTGATCGAACACCGCAGCAAACTATCGACCAAGTCGAGCCTTCATCTCGAACTCCGTTGAATAGCTTACTGATGACCCGTTTTTGTTCATCTAATACGGAGTAAACTGGGAGCATTTCAATTTTTTATTCAGCCAGCGTCCGATGGGTTCCCAGCAGCAGCACCGCCTAATTCTGTTATATCTGACGGTGACTGATAGCTCAATCCTATAGCAACCACCGCCAGCGATTTATCAACACTCAACGCATTTAGATTGCCGATGCCTACCCGCAGATGCTGCGCCAAGACGCAAAGAAGTACAGGAGGGTACGTTCAGCCTGGATGTCACCGGTAGCGAGTCAGAGGCTTGAAATCGCTGGCGTAAACGTAAGCCCGCAACCAATTATTGGTACGGCAGTTACTTGCACCCAAAGCGAAGGCCCTAAAAACGCTGGCTTGAATCTGGAAACGGTATCGGCAACAACTGCCAACTGCACGGCAACTCAGTCTGTTCAAGCACTGCGCTACATTGAGAACACCGAAAGATGGTGTGATTGGTGATGTGACTACGCTCGATCAGTCGTAGATGCTTGGGGCTGCTTTGATTAGATAGTAGCGACCGGCAGTCGGCGCAAAGATCGTTGTGATTCATAGCAACCTCCTTGTCATGACTTTTAGTTCAGTATAGCTGCCCTATCGGTATCGGGGGTATCGTGACTGGGTTAGCTCTACCCTAAACGTAAAAAAGCCGCCGATAATGGCAGCTTCTTTAAGTGACTTGATACCCACCGATTCCGTTTAATGGCACATCCTATGTGTCCTTGTAGCTTGGGGTCAATTCAGCACTAGCTGAGGGTCAGCGAATATAGGAATAATTCCGAGAATGCCGCAGGGCGACGTATCACTTTGAGCAGGTCGTGGTAGAGCCGCTATGTAGCCCATCGCGGTCACTCAGGGGCTGACTAATTGAACGCTAGCCAGCGGCTCCAACGACACTTTGCAGACGCTGACCTCTGCCAGCCAGGGATATTCATAATGCTTCGATGTTCCGTATAGCGGACACCCATCCGAGTTGGGGATCACGGCAGGAGTAGGCACAAAAAGGCCACTGAAGATCGCTTTATCCGTATTCTCTTGCACCGAGCTAAACCCCCTGTAGCGAACGCTGACCAGAGTTACCCCGCATCGATCCAAATCCTCTCAAGCGGACTCTGGAAGCCCGTATATCTAAAGATGGAAGGTTTACAGCAGCAGTTTCAATCAAGTGATTTCAATTTTGGTAGGGGCGGTGTTCAGTCAGGGATTGGAATGTTTGCCTGTGGATGGCTTCAGCCTCACCATTTTCCCACATTTCCATAAAAGTCGGATTAAGCTTCGTCAACAGATCCTTGTTTTTTTTGTGGACCAAGTGATAGAGCTGAGCGACAAAAACAGGGTTACCAATGATATGTAAATTCACTCCCAAGAATTCTGAGGATCTCATCATCAGTTCAAAATCACGACGAATGACTACCGCAACCTCTATCCGGTCACGATCTAACATTTTAAGAAGCTGACTGTAGCTTTGGGCAACCTCAACCTCATAGGCTGCTGTGCCTTCCTCTGCATAAAGTTCACCTCGGATAATACCGATATATAAACCATACAAATCCTCCCACTGAGAAATCTCCCTCGTTACGTTCTTTGTAACAATCACCCCCTCGATTGTAATGGTAGGAGAGCTTGCAGGTATAAGATTTGTGTATAGCTTGTTAATACCTGCAATGCGAGCTACTTCGGCGTCAAAATGTCCCGCATTAGCTTCTATCAGCGAACGCCGGCAGGGGCGTGAGACGAACGTGGGTGATAATCCGATACGGCTGTATGCGGTTCGCACCGTTTCTACGGCGAACCGATGCGTTGTATGAAACTCACAATACGAGATTGATATTTTACGGTTCGCGAAGTCATCGTTTGAAGCAGAGACTTCGTCCACATTGGCGCCGTACCCGGGCAGCAGGCTTACCGATAGGATGAATAAAAATTGAACCATCTGACGAATGCGTACACGGAAACTACTGTTATTGAGCATAATTGCTCCCCTGCAACCAGGTAGGATATCGCTTTCTCAAGTCGATGGTGATTGATGTCGAATATTATTCTCTGCCTACAAAGTTTAGCCAATATGAACCATCCGACATCATGGAAGGAAGTGATCCGTCCTGGATTCACCAGAAGGTCGCTTGAGGGTCGGTAGCTGCCTGTTGTTGCCGCGAATTTTGCGCATATCGAACATCCTCTCTTCGGCGAAACCTGTCGATAGCTGACACTCAGAACGGCACGCCTAGAGTCTGCTTTTCGAACTTAAGGCGATTAACTCCAAGCTCTCCTCCCCAAACATCCAGAGGCAGCAATGGACCGAGTCTTGCCGTTGCGTAAACGCCAACAAATATCAATCTGAGCGACCGCTTTAATGCAA
>SDWN01000715.1 GCA_004195305.1 Neptunomonas sp.
GTATCGTTGAGTTCGGTCAAGTGTTGTAGATAGTGATCGGTTGACTCTGACATAGGAGACGTCCTTTTCAAATGGAACGAAATATGCCATTTGCACCAACAGGTTACTCTAAGTGGATGCGGCTGCACATGATATTGTCGTAATCATCCGTCCCTGTACGTGGCAATTTAACCTCAACAGGAGTGGCTGCCTGTCGGCCTCCCGTGATCACTCCGGATCGCAACCTGTCGAGACAGGATCCTGGCCCGTAGTAAAAATCGACCCGCAGTCTGACCCGACTCGAACCAAGGGGTTCGACTCTACCAACATGGCTCGCGGCAGGTCCAGGGATCAGACTACAAACTGAACGCCCCAGAGCACGCCCATTCCCGCCATCAGTGTCCAGAGCATGTTGCCGCTTTTCCAGGCGACTAGGGCGGCGATCAGGGCGGCGACCAGGCGGGGCCCGTCGTACGCCAGGCCTTCGGCCTGTAGTCGTAGCAGCGCCGGAAACACCAGGGCAGCCATCAGGCTGGCCGGTACAAAACGCAGCGCCCGGCTCATCCAGGCTGGCTGGCGCTGACTGCCCGGCATCAGGATAAACGCACCCCGTAGTAGATAGGTCCCCACCCCGGCGGCCACGAACAACGACCAGAGATAAGCGTCGCTCATCGACCCGTCTCCGTTAGGGTGGAAGTATCCGCTCGCCGCTCCAGGCACAACTCCACCCAGACCCCGGTGCCGATACCGCTGATCGCCGCCAGCAACAGACCCAGGTTATAGGGCAGACCGAAGGCGAGCACCGCAACTGTCCCGGCGACCATGAACAACGACCTGAGATAAGCGGCGCTCACCGGCCCGTCTCCGTTAGGGCGGAAGTATCCGTTCGCCGTTCCAGGCACAGCTCCATCCAGACCCCTGTGCCGATACCGCTGATCGCCGCCAGCAACAGACCCAGGTTATAGGGCAGACCGAAGGCGAGCACCGCGACTGTCCCGGCGACCATGAACAACGACCAGAGATAAGCGGCGCTCACCGGCCCGTCTCCGTTAGGGCGGAAGTATCCGTTCGCCGTTCCAGGCACAGCTCCATCCAGACCCCGGTGCCGATACCGCTGATCGCCGCCAGCAACAGACCCAGGTTATAGGGCAGATCGAAGGCAAGCACCGCGACTGCCCCGGCGACCAGGGCGGCGACCAAAGATGACGAGTCCCGTATCGCTGGGATCAACAGCACCAGAAACACCAGTGGAATAGCAAAATCGAGTGACCACCCTGGGGGGATCTGGGCACCCAGAAAAACGCCGACCGTCACCGAGAACATCCACACCAACCACATGCTGACCGCCACACCGGCGAAATAGCAGTGGCCGTAGGCCCCCATCGAGCGATCTGTGTATTTCAGAATACTCAGGGCATACGCCTGATCGGACAGCATGTAGGACAGCGGCCATTTCCAACGCCTTTTCAACGGCCCCAAATAGGGGGCCAGGGAGGCGCTGTACATCAGCATCCGCATATTGATCACCAGTACCGTCATCAGGATCACCGGGGCCGTGGCGCTTTCGCCCAGCAGCTGTAAAGCCGCCATCTGGGCCGCCCCCGCATAAAAAAGCGCGGTCATCCCCACCACCATCTCAGGCGGAAAACCCAGATTAACCGCTGTCACGCCGGTCACCAGTCCGAAGGGCAGGACCCCCGGCGCAATCGGCAGCAGTACCTTGATACCCGCCCGCCAGGCAGATGCGGCGTTGGTAAAGCTCATACGTGTATCATTCGCAGTTTCCTCCACGGCCTTGCACCGGATCAGAAATCAGCCAAAGGCCATGATGGGTGATTCACTGGCGTCGATCTGTGGCACCACTCCCAAGCCCGGCCCTGAAGGAAGCGTCAGCTGCCCCTGCTGAACAACCAGCCCGTTTAAAGGATCGTAATGGCCGTCTATATAAGGCGCGGCAATCCAGACCCCGTCACAAAACTTAGGCTGCAGAGTTGACCCCAGATGCAGGCAGGCTGAAGCCACCAAATCCCCTCCCCAGGAGTCATCGGACGTCATGGGCAGACCTGCAGCGGCGCAGACATCTCTGATGGTGCGCATCTGGCTGATGCCTCCCACTCGACTCTGCTTCATACCGAAGCCGTCGGCCGCTTTGTCAGCGATCGCCCGCAACAGGCAGCTCAGGTCTTCGATCACTTCGTCGAGGTAAAGCGGATGCAGGATCCGCTGGCGTACACTCAAACATTCCTCATAGGTCATGCAAGGCTGCTCCAGCACAAAGCGCCGGTCTCGGCAGGCCAGAGACAAGTGAATTGCATCGCGAGCCGTCAACCCTCTATTAGCATCCACCGCCAGCACGGTGTCTGGCGCCAACACCTCCGACACTTGATGCACGGCGGCGATGTCTTCTGCCAGATCCCGCCCACCGACCTTGAGTTGCAATCGTTGGTAGCCCTGCGCCTGTTTTTCCCGCGCCGCTGCAGCGGCCTGGTCCGGTGGCATTAGGCTGATGGCGTAATAGGAGGGCACCTGTTCACGCACGGCACCACCCAGCAGGTCGCACACCCGGACGCCATACACCTTGCCGGCGATATCCCAGAGCGCCATGTCGATCGCCGATTTAGCGTAGAGGCTGCCGCAAAGCG
>SDWN01000942.1 GCA_004195305.1 Neptunomonas sp.
AGATGTGTATAAGAGACAGGTGCCGTGGGGTGCTTCGAACAGCAGGGTGCCGTCCTTGCTGGCAATGATGGAGCTGGCCGTGGCCAGACTGCCGCCAAGGGCTGCGGCGATATCCGAGTAGATGTCGCCGTCCAGGTTCAGCGCTGGGTAGAGGGCGCTGCGGGCCGGATCGGAGATCATTTTTTTCAGCTGGGCTGAGGGGCGCATGATCATAAAGGAGGGCGGCGCGGTATTGTCCTGGGCCAGCTCCTTACGGACTTCGGTGATCACGGTGCTGAACACGTCGTCGTAGGCCATGTATTCGCGCTTGAGGCCGAAGTAGACCTCTTTGTCGTTGTGCGAGGCGTCCTGGAACACCTGCTTGACCCAGTTTTTGATCGAATTGCGGTCGTTGGACATCAGCAGGATAGGGTCGCCGCTCTTGACGGTGCGGGCATGTTTTTCGTCGCCGTCGACAATGACCTTGATCAGGCCATCTTCGGGAACCGGCATGTTGAAACTGCCGTACTGATCGCCGCCACCGGCGCTCATGCGGGAGATTGAGGTGTGCGAATCGCGGTTAGGAATGCCGTACTTTTTGAGGGTGTTGACCAGCTTGAACAGCTTACGCCCACTGGTGTTGTCCGGTACCCCCCAGAGGGCGCGCTTGGGTGGATTGGAGATGATTCGCGCCGCTTGAGCATCGATCAGCTCATAGTGGTAGGTGATGTTCGCGGTCTTAAACTGCGATTCGTACTCCGCGTAGTAGATCGCCTCAATAGCTGCCTTCATCACCCCGTCATAGCCTGGGATTACGGTGTCTTTAAGGCCCAGGTATGCGTCACGCTTTTCGCTGAGAGCACGCTGGAAGAACCGGTGCGCCCAGGCACGGACGTCACCGAGATCGTTGGTGGCCAGCAGCCAGGGGTCGTTTTTGTTGATCTTGCGTCGGTGCAGCTCGATCGGATCGCCACTGCTGCCGACGAACATCAGTTTGACGATGCCGGTGGCATTGGAGAGCTCGTTGTGGCTGTGTTTGTTGCCGCCGTGCTCCATGGTATCGACGTCGATATCACGGCCGATCCAGTTGGGCGGATTTTTCTGTAGATTGCGAAACTGGATATCTTCGCGGGTGATGTTGCCGCTGATGCCCTTGCGGATGGCGCCGTTGGGTGATTTGGTCGCCAGCTTATCCAGCTCTGCTTCGTTTATTGCGGGGTGCTTGGCCAGTAGCTCATCAAGCTGGGTGCGGTTAACGGTCATGCCTGCGTTCTTGATGCCGACGCCATGCGTTTTAAGGGCATCGATGGCGTCGCGTACCGCCTGGCCATTGGTTACCAGCCGGTTTTCGGCAGTCAGGTCGATCTCTACCAGATCGATATCCAGTCGTGCTCTGACAAACTGCTGCAGAATACGCTCGAAAGCGACCTGGGCCATTTCGTCTCCGTGCAGGATCACCAACGGCTTTTCGACTGCAATCTTGTTATTCATAAACCTTGTCCCGTTGTCCATGTAAATACGAGGGTGAATTCTGAGCCACAATGGCGTCCATGCCCATGCTACGTTAGTGACGCACAGGGGGGAATGTGCAGGTTTTTTACGGCTGCCGGTGTGTACCAAAGTGTGGTGGCGATGGCGATGTGAGTTAAGGGGCTGCTACCCTGTGCTGGGCGCTCTTGAGGTTGCCGGCACCCGTTTCCTTGCCGTTGCTGGCAACCACCACCGCATAGTCTTCCTTGATTAGGGGTACGTAGATGCTTTGACTAATTCGACGCTGAATCATCAGCGACCAAAGCAGTTTTTGGGCTTATGTTCTCGGTCTTGTCAGTAGCTCTTAATTAGCAGGGCCTAATGTGATTCCGAATTCGGCAGGTTTTGTTTTATTTATCCGCATGAACCTAAACATATATCTTCTATATGCGGGTTTTCCTAGCAGATTGTTGAAAATCTACCTGCGTTGCCGATACGTCGTTAAAAACGACCTCAAAATGCTCATTTATAGCTATAAACTGCGCATTTTCGGTTGATTTTGCCTAGTCTCGGCGGCCTCGCTAGCGCTTTTCAGCAGCCTGCTAGAAGAGTTCATCTCCTTGCTGATCGATTATAAGTCGCGCTTTACGCAGGCTCAGAGCGCAGCACTCCTGAAGATTGCCGATTTCGTCGGCGCGGATCAGGGAGTGACTTTTATCGCCTTTACTGATCGTTGCAGCAACGCGGTATAGGTCGCCCTTTTTGATCGGGGCGGGAGTGATTAGGAAGCCTTTATATTCTTCGGTGGCAATGGGGGCGGGTGGTGCTGCCGCGGTAACGCCGAAAAATGCTTTTAATCGGCGCCGTAAATCCATTTTTGTCACTCTATCCCTTCCCTCTGTCATGGCTGTTGCTCTGTGTCAGTTTGGACGCTGGCTGGGCTTAAGCTGGCCGCCGGCTCTGGCGGTGGGTCGATCACCTCAGGTTCAGGGGTGTAGGCTGTGAATCGAATCAATAACCCAAATAGCGGGTGGTCAAGATAGTGCAGTTTGTTGCGGCGCATGCGTCGGGGTTGGTCCAATGCCAGGGTTAAATACCGGGTTTGAGGCGGC
>SDWN01000244.1 GCA_004195305.1 Neptunomonas sp.
TCACCGGATACCGCACGTTCTGTAGCAGTACGAAAAATGTACACTACAACCAGGCGGCGGATTCTACACCAGCCTTCGTAGTTGGTGCAAGCGACGGCTGTCGGCTATTTCTCCGGGCATTGCTTTGCGGGCCGGGATTAACGCCGGATTATGAGCCCCGCGGGCAGATCGGCCTGCTGATCTATCTGTGTTTGGATTTATCCTTGGAGGCTGACCGAGAACAGACTGACCTACTGCAAAATCCGCATTTCGGCCAGATTCCTCGCTCATTTTTGTCAAATAGAACCACTATTCACAAGCTGCGTCCTTGCAGCGTGCCCTACGGGCAGCTATTGCTGTGTAAATCGGCTGTCCTGCCGATTAATCTTCGCAAATGACCGAGGAATCTGACTCAAAATGCGTCTCTCTCGCTACGATCGCTATTCTCGGTCAGCCTCCTCGCGGGCGTCAGTGCGCGAACTTACTTGGTTCGCACGGGATAGTTGTTACAATGCATTCTCCTGTCAGGAGAGCCTCTGCATGACCCAAACCGGTCGGCTGTTGCGGGTAGCATTGCCCTCCCCGTTACGCCGTTTTTTCGATTATCTGCCTCCCGCGAATGCCGCCGAGCTAGTGCCGGGGCAGCGCCTGTGCGTGCCCTTCGGTAGGCGAGAGCTGGTTGGGGTTTTGGTGCAGCGGGTCGATCAGACGGATGTGCCTGAGGCTAAATTAAAACAAGCGCTGGTGTGTCTGGATAACCAGCCGTTGTTGCCACCGCAGCTGCTGCAGCTGGCGCTCTGGTCGGCGCGTTACTACCTGTACCCGCCCGGCGAGGTGCTGGCAACGTTTCTGCCGGTGCTGCTGCGTCAGGGCGAAGCAGCCGAATTTCGGAGCGAACAGTGTTGGGTGGTCAGTGCTGGCATCGATCCTGAAGGGGTACGTTCAGCGCCGCGTCAGTATCAACTGCTGCAGCTGTTGCTACAGCATCCGCGCGGCCTGGCTGACGAAGCCTTGCGGGCGCAGGGGTTTGCCAGTGGTCTGGTGCGGGCGTTGGCTGAGCGTGAACTGATCCACAAAGTTGAGCGCCAGCCGCAGTCACAGGGCTATGCGTTAGACGCGGTGTTACAGCAGAGTCCGCTGACCTTGAATGAGGAGCAGCGTCTGGCCCTCGAGGCCATCAGCGAAGATCTTGAGGGCTATCATTGTCATCTGCTGCAAGGGGTCACCGGCAGTGGTAAGACCGAGGTCTATCTGCAGGCGATCGAGGCGGTGCTTAAGGCCGGTAAGCAGGCGCTGGTATTGGTGCCGGAAATTGGTTTAACGCCGCAGACCCTGAGTCGCTTCAAACAACGCTTCAACGTACCGGTGGTGGCACTGCACTCGGGTTTGAATGATCGCGAGCGCCTGGATGGCTGGTTGCAGGCCAGCCGGGGTCTGGCCGGCATTGTGATCGGTACGCGTTCGGCAGTACTGACGCCGCTGGCGCGTCCCGGCATCATCGTCGTCGACGAGGAGCACGACGCATCGTTTAAACAGCACGAGGGATTCCGCTATTCGGCCCGCGATCTGGCGGTGATGCGCGCGCAACGTGAAGCGATTCCGATCCTACTGGGCACCGCTACGCCGTCGCTGGAAAGCTTGCATAATGCCCTGGCGGGGCGTTACCGCTGGCTCAAGCTGGAGCAGCGCGCCGGTGGTGCGACCCCGCCCGCGTTCGAGCTGCTGGATATCCGTAACCTACCGTTAACCGACGGCCTGTCACAGCCGTTGCTCGAACGGATGCGCCTGCATCTGCAGCGTGGCGAGCAGGTGCTGGTGTTTCTCAATCGGCGCGGTTTTTCACCCAGCCTGATGTGCCATGACTGCGGTTGGATCGCGGATTGCCCGCAGTGTGATGCGCACCTCACGCTGCACCGTTCGCCGCCGCGCTTACATTGCCATCACTGTGAATATCAGGCCGTGCTGCAGCCGCGTTGCGGCCAGTGTCAAAGTGCCAATCTTAATCCGGTGGGTGCGGGCACCGAGCGTACCGAAACGACGCTTCAGGGTTTTTTTAGTGACTTTCCGGTGCTGCGGGTGGATCGTGACAGTACCCTGCGTAAACATGCCCTGCAGCAGATTATTGACAAGGTCCACGAGGGAGGCCCCTGTATTCTGGTGGGCACACAGATGCTGGCCAAAGGCCACCACTTCCCCCGGGTGACCCTGGTGGCGATCCTCGATGCTGACGGCGGCCTGTTCAGTGCGGACTTTCGGGGCATGGAAAAGACCGCCCAGCTGATCCTGCAGGTGGCTGGCCGTTCAGGGCGGGCAGAGCATGCCGGGCAGGTGCTGATGCAGACTCATAATGGCGATCACCCGCGGTTGCGCAGTTTGATCGATAAGGGTTATAGCGATTTTGCCCGTCAGGAGCTGCTAGAGCGGAGGCATGGGCAGTTGCCGCCCTTTAGCCATCTGGCAATGCTGCGCGCAGAGGCGGTGGCAGCGGGTCGGGCTGAGGCTTTTTTACAGCTGGTGCGGGAGATTGTGGAACAGCACGACTGGGCGCAAGTGAAGTGGCTGGGGCCGCTGCCCTCACCCTGTCTCTTATACACATCT
>SDWN01000593.1 GCA_004195305.1 Neptunomonas sp.
ACCTATCGCCAGTCCACCCACGCCGGTATAGGCGGCAATACCGGATACCAGCATCTCTGGAGCAGAGGTGCCGATAGAGACGATCGTCAGGCCGATAAGCATCGGTGACATACCGAAATTTTTGGCGGTGGCTGCTGCACCCATAACGAAGCGGTCTGCGCTCCACATCAGGATTAAAAATCCAGCTGCAATGGCGCTGATTGCGGGTAGCATCTCAAGCATCGAGAACTCCAAAAGGGAAAGATTGATTTCTGCGGGTGTTGCACAGATGGCTACAGCCTGCCGTATACGCTGTTTTAAAGCGTATGTAGTGTTTCGTGTGGGGATTTGCAGGTTTGGATTTCGGGCAGTCTACATTCACATGGATACAGATGCTATAGTAGCGCCCCTCATGTCCACCGCCGGGCTTCTTAGCATACTATTTCATACCATGAATCCATTCGACGATACCTTTATTCGCATTGAAGGGCTGACCTTCAGTCGCAATGACCGCTATATATTCCGTGATCTGTCGATGCAGATTCCACGGGGCAAGGTGACTGCCATCATGGGGCCTAGCGGTACCGGTAAGACGACGCTGTTAAAGCTGATCGGTGGGCAACTGCGCCCTGATGCCGGGAGTGTCGTTATTGATGGTCAAAACGTACCCCAGCTCGGGCGTGCTGAGTTGTTCGATCTGCGTGAGCGGATGGGGATGCTGTTTCAGAGCGGGGCGCTCTTTACCGACATGAGCGTGTTCGATAACGTTGCCTTTCCGTTGCGGGTGCACACCCGTTTGCCGGAACCGATGGTCCGCGATTTGGTGTTGATAAAACTCCAGTCGGTGGGCCTTCGCGGGGCGGAGAAACTGATGCCCAGTGAGCTTTCTGGGGGTATGGCGCGGCGCGTCGCGCTGGCGCGGGCGATTGCGCTGGATCCGGATCTGATGATGTACGATGAACCCTTTACCGGCCAGGACCCGATTGCGATGGGGGTGTTGGTGAAGCTGATCCGATCGCTCAATGCCTCTTTAGGGCACACCGCGATCGTGGTCTCTCATGATATCCAGGAAACTCTCAGTATTGCCGATTACATTTATCTGATAGCGGATGCTCAGGTGCTGGCCCACGGCACGCCCGAGCACTTGCTGGGGGAGGAGTTGCCTCAGGTGAAACAGTTTATGCAGGGGTTGCCTGATGGTCCGGTGCCCTTTCATTATCCCGCGACAAACTACTTGCAGAGCTTGATGTCCGGGGAGTCGAGCCGATGATTGAGATGGTAGCCGCGCTGGGGCGCAGTGCGCTGGGCAGTCTGATGGCGCTGGGGCGCTCAGGCGTCTTTCTATATTACTCGGTCGTTGCGCTGCCGGTGCCGCGGACCGGTTTTCCGCTGTTGGTTCGGCAGCTGTATTCGGTCGGCGTCCAGTCGATGCTCATTATTATGGTGTCGGGGTTGTTTATCGGCATGGTGATCAGCCTGCAGGGCTACACGATTCTGGTCGATTACGGCTCGGAACAGGCGGTCGGGCAGATGGTTGCGCTCAGCTTGGTGCGTGAGCTATCACCGGTGGTGACCGCGCTGCTGTTTGCCGGGCGGGCGGGTTCGGCGCTGACCGCCGAGATAGGCCTGATGAAGGCCACCGAGCAGTTGGCGGGGATGGAGATGATCGGTGTCGATCCGTTACGGCGAATCGTGGCGCCCCGGTTTTGGGCTGGATTTATTTCGCTGCCGGTGCTGTCGATGATCTTCAGTGTGGTTGGCGTCTGGGGCGGAATGTTGGTGGGTGTCGAGTGGCTGGGCGTCTTCGAAGGCTCGTTCTGGTCCAATATGCAGGCTTCGGTGGAGTTTGGTGAAGATGTCTTGAACGGCATCATCAAGGCGGTAGTATTTGGTTTTGTGGTGACTTGGATTGCTGTTTTTCAGGGTTATGATTGCATCCCTACTTCTGAAGGGATTAGCAAGGCAACCACGAAAACAGTCGTATATTCTTCGTTGGCAGTACTGGGGCTCGACTTCCTGCTGACGGCACTTATGTTTGGAGATCTATAATCATGCGGATGCGAACCCTGGAACTGGGCGTAGGCGTTTTTATGCTGGCCGGGCTGGTGGCGCTGGCTGTTCTGGTTGTGAATGTCAGTGGTTTGAGTCTGTCTGGCTCTAAGCAGAATTACACTATTTATGCCCTGTTTGAGAACGCAGGCGGGTTGACCGCGCGCTCTAAGGTGTCGATGTCGGGCGTGGTGATTGGTGAAGTCGCCGCAATCAGCATCGACAAAGAGCTGCTTAAGGCCCGGGTCGAGATGAAGATCAATAATGACGTAGATTATCTCAGTTACGACAGTTCCGCTGCGATTCTTACCGCGGGCCTGTTGGGAGAAAAGTATATCGGGGTAACGGTCGGAGCCGATCCGGATGTGCTCGGTGACGGGGATACTATCGACGATACCCAGTCCTCGCTGGTGCTTGAGGAACTGATCGGGAAGTTCTTGTTTAACAAGGTCAGCGAGTGACCGCGGTGGCGCAGCTGGTTGAGCAGCAGGGCGGAGTCTGGCAGGTCTCGGGGGATATCCATTTCGATACCGTGGTCAGTTTAAACGACGCAGGTTGTGATGTGATTGCGCAGTCTGATGGTCGCTGTCGGTTTGATTTTTCCGGGGTCAGTTCGGTCAATACCGTGGCGCTGTCGCTGCTGTTAAGCTGGCGTCGCAAGGCCCTGCAGCGCGGGATCGAGGTCGAGTTTTGTGCGTTGCCCTCCGTGCTACATGCGATTGCAGCGCTGAGCGACCTGCAGTCCCTGGTCGTGGCCCCCGAGGTCACAGGCTAAGCGCTGCTCTGTTGCTCGTTTTCCGGGAGGCTGGTCATTGCCCGGGTTGGGGCTGGAAGCCTGCTCTAGGCTTCGCCTTTTCGGTTAATTTTCTATACTATTGACCGCTTCGTTTTTTTGTACATCAAGCTGGAGTCTTTATGCAGACGGTTGAAGTAAAGCAACTGATAGAGCAGCAACTGGAAGGCTGTGAGGCGATACCCTCGGGCGAGGGTTGTTCTTTTCAGGTCGCCGTGGTGGGCGAGGTGTTTGCGGGTTTGTCGGCGGTTAAAAGGCATCAGCTAGTCTACGGTTGTCTGAATGAACAGATTGCCAATGGGACGATTCACGCCGTGACCATAAAAGCCTATACCCCCGAGCAGTGGCAGGCCCTGCAAGGCTGATTAGCTTATTTTTTTGACCCGACCCTGGTTGTGCCAGGGTGGTGGTGTTCTGGAATCTAGTATGGACAAACTGAATATATCCGGCGACTGTCGCATTGATGGCGAGGTGTGGGTCTCCGGGGCCAAGAATTCCGCGTTACCTATTTTGGCTTCGACGCTGTTGGCTGATGGCTTGGTAGCGGTGCGTAATTTGCCACACCTGCACGATGTCAACACCATGATCGCTTTGCTTGGGCGGATGGGTGTCGATGTGGTCGTGGACGAGAAGCTCAACGTCGAGATCGACTCGCGCACGGTTAATACCCTGATCGCCCCCTATGACCTAGTTAAGACCATGCGTGCTTCGATCCTGGTACTGGGGCCGATGCTGGCGCGGTTCGGCAAGGCTGAAGTGTCGCTGCCGGGCGGTTGTGCCATCGGCAGCAGGCCGGTTGATCTGCATATTCGCGGGCTGGAGGCGATGGGTGCTGCTATCAGCGTTGAGGACGGCTATATTCGTGCCGAAACCGAGGGTCGGCTGAAGGGCGCACATATCCTCTTTGATATAGTCACCGTCACCGGGACCGAAAATATATTGATGGCAGCGACCCTGGCAGAGGGTACGACCATTCTTGAGAATGCCGCCAAAGAACCCGAAGTGGTTGATCTGGCTGAGTGCCTGATCGCCATGGGGGCCAATATCAGTGGCCACGGCACCGACACGATCACCATAACGGGTGTGGAAAGGCTCGATGGCTGCAGCTATTCGGTAATGCCGGACCGGATTGAAACGGGTACCTATCTGGTCGCTGCAGCGGCCACCCGGGGGCGGATAAAATTGAACAACACCCGACCCGATATTCTCGAAGCGGTGTTGCTGAAGCTGGAAGAGGTCGGAGCCAAGATTGAAACCGGCGCCGACTGGATCAGTTTGGATATGCAGGGTAAGCGGCCTAAGGCGGTGAATATCACGACTGCCCCTTATCCCGCATTTCCGACCGATATGCAGGCGCAGTTTGCGGCGATGAACGCGGTCGCTGAAGGGGTCGGTATTATCCGGGAAACTATTTTTGAAAACCGCTTTATGCATATTCAGGAGATGGTGCGGATGGGCGCCCAGTGCACCATCGACGGTAACACCGTTATCATTGAAGGGGTCGAACAGCTCAAGGCCGCGCCTGTCATGGCGACAGATCTGCGCGCCTCGGCCAGCTTGATTATTGCGGCGTTGGTTGCCAAAGGCGATACCCAGATCGACCGTATCTACCATCTGGATCGCGGCTACGAATGTATTGAAGAAAAGATGCGGTTATTAGGCGCTCAGGTGCGTCGAGTCGCTTCCTGACGCGCGCCCATCCGCTGCCATCGGGTAAACGATACTAGCGTGCTATAACCCTAACTCTAACCATGACCATGACCATGACTCAGACTACCGCCAGCCAGTCCATCACTATCGCCCTGTCGAAAGGGCGAATTCTGAAAGAAACGCTGCCGCTACTGGAGCAGGCCGGAATTGTGCCTGCCGAGGATATCTTCTCCAGCCGTAAGCTGATCTTTGATACCAATCACCAGCATATCAAATTGCTGGTGATTCGGGCGACCGATGTACCGACCTACGTCGAATACGGTGCTGCCGATATGGGCGTATCGGGTAAAGATGTGTTGCTTGAGCACGGTGCCCGGGATATGTACGAGCCGCTGGATCTGAATATTGCCCGCTGTCGGCTGATGACTGCGGGGCTGGTTGATCCTAAACCGGTGCAGGGGCGGATCAAGGTGGCGAGTAAATTCGTCAATATCACCAAGCGTTACTTTGCCAGCCAGGGGCAGCAGGTTGATATCATCAAGCTTTACGGTGCGATGGAGCTCGCCCCGATTATGGGGCTGGCGGATTATATCGTGGATATCGTGGATACCGGCAATACCCTGATCGCAAACGGCATGCAGCCACTGGATATGATCGCGCCGATCAGTACCCGGTTGGTGGTTAGCAAGGCGGCGATGAAGATGAAGCATGCCCAGATTCAGCCGATTATTGACAGCTTAAGTGAGGCGGTAGAGCGGGCTAAAATCGCCGCTGCGGAGGTGATTTCATGAGTTCTCTGAAGCTGACACGGTTGAACCGCTGCCACGCTGATTTCGATGCTCAGCTGCAGCAGTTACTGGCCTGGGAGTCGGTCTCAAATCTGGCGGTTAATCGGACCGTGGATGAGATTCTGGCACGGGTACGCAGCGAAGGTGACAGCGCCTTGGTTGAATACAGCAACAGCTTTGATCGGCTCAGGGTCAGCCGCATGGCCGAGCTTGAACTGGACGCCGAGCAGTTGCAACAGGCGCTCGCTAACCTCGGCACTGAGCAGCGCCAGGCGCTGGAGGTCGCCGCCAAGCGGGTGCGCGACTATCACCAGCACCAGGTGCAGCAATCCTGGCAGTACACCGAAGCAGACGGCACCCTGCTAGGGCAGCAAGTGACGCCGATGGACCGGGTGGGTATCTACGTCCCCGGCGGCAAAGCCTCTTACCCTTCGTCGGTGCTGATGAATGCGATTCCAGCCAAAGTGGCCGGGGTTAAAGAGATTATCATGGTGGTACCGACCCCTGATGGGGTGGTCAATGAACTGGTGATGGCCGCCGCCGCACTGGCCGGAGTCGATCGGGTGTTTACGATTGGTGGTGCTCAGGCGATCGCGGCGCTGGCGTACGGCACCGCCACCGTACCTCGGGTCGACAAGATTGTAGGGCCTGGAAATATCTATGTGGCGACCGCTAAGCGGGCGGTCTTTGGTCGGGTCGGGATCGATATGATCGCAGGTCCCTCCGAAATTCTGGTGGTCTGCGATGGCCGTACCGATCCCGACTGGGTGGCGATGGATCTGTTCTCCCAGGCCGAGCATGATGAAGACGCCCAGTCGATTCTGATTAGCCCTGATGCTGATTATCTGGACCGGGTACAGCAGAGCATCGAGCGGTTACTGCCCACGATGGAGCGGCAGCAGATTATCCGTCAGTCGCTGGCGGGGCGGGCGGCATTGATCGAAGTGACTGACCTGGAGCAGGCGGTCGAGCTGATTAACCGCATCGCCCCCGAGCACCTGGAGCTTTCAGTTGAAGATCCTGAAGCGTTACTGCCCGGGATTCGCCACGCGGGCGCGATCTTTATGGGTCGCTATACCGCCGAAGCGTTAGGCGATTATTGTGCGGGACCTAATCACGTGTTGCCGACGTCCGGAACGGCACGGTTTTCGTCACCGCTGGGGGTGTATGATTTTCAGAAACGTTCATCCTTGATCGGCTTCTCCGCCGCTGGCGCCAGTGCGCTGGGTAAAACCGCCTCGGTCTTGGCGCGGGGTGAAGGGCTGACCGCTCATGCGCGCTCGGCCGAATATCGGATCAAAGACTGACGTTAAGCGTATTTTCGGATCGGCTAATGGCTGCGCTAACTCCGGCCAATAACCGATAACTTCGTCCCTCTATCATCGACCGCAAATTCTATGACTAAACAAACCGTGCAGCATCGTGTTGAGCGACTGATTCGTCCTGAAATTCGTGCGCTAAGTGCCTATAACGTGCCGCCAGCGACCGGAATGGTGAAGCTGGATGCGATGGAAAATCCCTATTCCTGGCCCGATGCCGTCAAGCAGGCATGGCTGGATAAGCTCGCTCAGGTCGAGATCAATCGTTATCCGGAGCCGCAGGCACAGGCGGTCAAGGATGGCTTGCGCCGGGTGATGGGAATCGATGCGGAGTTTGAACTGCTGTTGGGTAATGGTTCGGACGAGATCATCCAGATTCTGGCGATGGCGATTGCCGGTGAGGGAAGTTGCGTGCTGGCACCCGAGCCCAGCTTTGTGATGTACCGGATGATCGCCACCTTCTGCCGCATCGATTATGTTGGAGTGCCGCTGGACAGCCGTTTTGATCTGGACCTGGCGGCAATGCTGGCGGTGATCGATGCTCGCCAGCCCGAACTGATTTTTTTGTCGCAGCCCAACAACCCGACCGGCAATCTGTTCAGTATCGAAAAGATTCGTCGTATTGCCGAAGCCAGTACCGGTCTGGTGGTGGTCGACGAGGCTTACACGGCGTTTACCGACACCGATTCGCTGCATCTGCTCAAAGACTACGATAACGTGTTGATCATGCGCACCCTGTCCAAGGTTGGACTGGCCGGATTACGCCTGGGGCTGCTGGTAGGGCGCCCGGAATGGTTGGGTGAACTGGAAAAATTGCGTCTGCCTTACAATATCAATGTGTTGACTCAGGCTAGTGCGGTGTTTGCGTTGGAGAACTTCGAGCTGTTGCAGCAGCAGACCCAGCGGCTGCGTACCGATCGTGCCGAGCTGTTACAGGCGTTGCAAGCGCTCCCCGGGCTGCAGGTCTGGCCCAGCGAGGCTAATTTCCTGCTGGTGCGGATCATCGAGAAGCCTGTCATTGAGGTTCACGAGGGGCTAAAACAAGCGGGAGTGTTGGTGAAAAAGCTCGATGGCGCGCATCCGTCGTTGGCGGGTTGTCTGCGGGTTAATATCAGTACCCCACCAGAGAATGCCCTGCTCCTCGATGCGTTACAGCCGCTGCTGGCTTAACGCGGATCCAGTCGGTCCTTCTCACTTAGTTGGGCCGGGTCGGTGGGCGGTGGCCGATCGTTACATCCAGGCTCAGTGGTTCATTATCGCGCAGCAGCCCCATCGTAATTACCGTGCCAGGCTTGGCGGCGGCAATCTGGTTCATCGCACCATGGCCGCTCTGGATTAATCTTTCATCGATCTTGAGCAGGATGTCACCGGGTTGAAGGCCCGCTTGATGCGCCGGACTGTCGCGAAATATTCCGGCAATGATCAGCCCTTTGTCATCGTTAATGCCAAATGATTCCGCCAGTGCAGGGGTCATCACCTGGATCTCAATGCCCAGCCAGCCACGGACGATACGCCCCTGTTCGATGATGCCTTGTAACACACTGGTTACCAGATCGGAGGGGATCGCGAAGCCGATCCCCTGAGAACCGCCCGAGCGGGAGAATATCGCCGTGTTAATGCCGATCATATAGCCCTGGGCGTTGATCAGCGCGCCACCGGAGTTACCGGGATTGATGGCGGCATCGGTCTGGATGAAGTTCTCGTAGGTGTTGATGCCGAGCTGGTTGCGACCGGTCGCACTGATGATCCCCATGGTGACGGTTTGACCGACGCCATAGGGGTTGCCGATGGCCAGCACCACGTCTCCAATGCGAATCGACTCTGACGAGATCAGGTTGATCGGCGCCAGATTGCCCAGCTCTACCTTGAGTATGGCCAGATCCGTTTCCGGGTCCGTACCGATAACGCGGGCTTCGGCCTCGCGACCATCGCGCAACGCTACTAGGATGCTATCGGCCTGGGCAACCACGTGATTGTTAGTGACGATGTAGCCTTGCGGGCTGATAATAACTCCGGAGCCGAGGCTGGAGAGATATTTTTTGCGTGCAGCATCTTGCTTGTCGTCATAGAAATCGCGACTGTTCCTATCCTCGGATTGGGATGGGTCTTCGACACGGGTGCGGGTGTAGATGTTGACCACCGCGGATGCGGCTTTACTGACAGCATCGGCATAGGAGACCGGGCCAGAACCCAGCGCAGGAGTCATGGCTTGCGCCGGGGAAATCTGATGGATCTCTACCGGAGCCTGGCGGGTGCTGATACCCTGTGGGAAAAAGGTTAGCATCAGCAACGCTACCGAGATGCCCGCTAATATCGGCCACAGCAGGAAAGAGGTCAGTTTACTCATGGCGATCTCGATTCTGAATAAGTGGCCATTATACGGACAGCGTCTTTTGATTGGTATTTGAATTCGAGGATATGACCGTGGCCGTAGGCTTAACTCAATTAATTGAAACACTTGACCAGTGGCTGCAGCCTGGGAAGGTCAGTGACTATTGCCCTAACGGGCTACAGGTGGAGGGTCGTGCTGAGGTGCGCCGAATTGTCACCGGGGTGACCGCCAGTCAGGCATTGCTCGATGCCGCTGTGCTGGCTGAAGCCGATGCGATACTGGTGCATCATGGCTATTTTTGGCGGGGTGAGGATGCGTGCGTGCGGGGGATAAAAAAACGCCGCTTACAGACGCTTCTTGGCCACGATATCAGTCTGATCGTCTATCACCTGCCGCTCGATATTCATCCCCAGCTCGGTAATAATGTGCAGTTGGCAAAGCGGTTAGGGTTGCAGGTCGAAGGTCCTCTTGAGCGCGACAGCCGCAACCCGGTCGGGCTCTGGGGGCGCTTGAGTCAGCCTGTTGCTGCTGCCGAATTTGCAGAGCTGATTGGCCGAGCGCTGGGACGTCAACCGCAGCATATAGCCGGCACAGGTGATCTGATTCGCACGGTTGGTTGGTGTACCGGTGCGGCTCAGGGCTATATAGACCATGCTATTGATCGCGGTCTTGATGCGTTTATCAGCGGAGAGATTTCAGAGCCAACGGTTTATGCGGCGCGTGAAAGCGGGGTGCATTATTTTGCTGCGGGCCATCATGCGACCGAACGCTTCGGGGTGCAGGCGGTGGGTGAACGGCTGGCTGATGAGCTGGATATTGAGCACTGTTATATCGAGTTGGATAATCCGGTTTGATTGCTAGGCTTGGGATCTCGGTGGTGTTGACTGCAGCCTTCATCCAGTGCGAAGGCCGTAGGCGAAGGCAGGCAGATCGTTTAGCGAGAGCCGGGAGTGTGGTCTACGGTAAGCGAGGGGTCATGAAGGGGGTCGTCCCGTTGCAGTCCGAACTGTTCTGACAGGGTTCCCTCCGCTTTAGGGTCCTGCTTGGGGGCGTAATCGCGTGGCGGTTCGGTCGTCTCAACAGCTGCAATATCAGTATCCGCAGTCTCCGCTTCTGCGGGGCGCTCAAGGCTGATGAGCAACGTCTCATCGCTACACAATTGGCTCGCGCTGCTGGACAGGTGTTGGTGAACGTCGCGATAACTGCTGGTCAGGTTATTGACTAGATCAGCGGTTTTGGAAAAATGGCTACTGACATCAATCTTATAATTTTCAAACTCCCGCCGGGCATCATTGAGCTCTTCGATCAGGGCTTCTTTGCTGCGGGCATTGCTGCTGCTGCGGGCAATGAGTAATCCCAGCACGATGCCGATGATAAGTGTTACAGCTCCAACGAGCCAGATGGATTGAACGGCTGAATCCACGAAAATCACTCCCCAATAATTTAATAACCTTTAACCTCGACGATACTGTAATTTTCGTATGAAGACAAAGGCATCGATGCATAATGCGATCAGGTTTGCGTTTGCACCTACGTGGACGGCGTTGCTATAGTCCGCGTTTTATTTTTCCAGGTAGTTAGCGTGAAACAATTGATCCTCGGAGGTGCTCGTTCCGGCAAGAGCCGCTTGGCTGAACGACTGGCGCTGCAGTCTGGATTCGAGGTGACCTATATCGCCACCGCATCTGCAGGCGATGCGGAGATGCAGCAGCGAATTCAGCAGCACCGTGATCGACGTCCGTCACATTGGCATCTGGTCGAAGAACCGCTTGCGCTAGCTCAGGTACTGCAGCAGCACGCGGGTCATCAAGATCTGCTGCTGGTCGACTGTCTGACCCTGTGGTTGAGCAATTTGATCTGCTTGGAACAACCCACTGAGTTACGGCGTCAGCGCGATGCATTGCTGACGGTGTTGCCGACGTTGCCCGGCCAGATTATTCTGGTTTCCAACGAGGTCGGGATGGGTATTGTGCCGATGGGGGCCTTGAGTCGCCAGTTTCAGGATGAGATGGGGCTGTTGCAGCAGCATGTTGCCGCCTGCTGCGAGCGGGTGGTGTTAACTGTGGCGGGGTTGCCCCATGTGCTCAAGCCCGCCGGGACTTTTTTGAAAATCGAGGATTGAAAACCAGTGACGATGAAACCAGAGTGGACGAGCGCTGCTGTTAGCCCCGTTAATTTAGAGATGCGTGATCAGGCGATGGCCTATCAGGATCAGCTCACCAAGCCGCAAGGCTCACTGGGTCAGCTGGAGCGAATAGCGGTACAGTTTTCTGCCCTGCAGGGGCGACTTAAGCCCGAACTGGAGCGGGTCTCTATCACGGTATTTGCCGCCGATCATGGAGTTGCCGATGAGGGTGTATCGGCTTTTCCGCAAGCGGTAACGGCCGAGATGGTGCGTAACTTTTCGCGCGGAGGTGCCGCGATCTGTGTTTTAGCACGCCAGATCGGTGCCAGTTTTGAGGTGGTTAACCTCGGAACGGTGGCCGTGCTTGAGCCTTTGCCTTCTGTGCTCGATCGTCGAATCGCCCCCGCCACAGCGAATTTATGTGTGACTGCAGCGATGACCCAGGACCAGCTGACGCAGGCGCTGGCGGCAGGATTCGAGGCCGCTGAGCGGGCACAGCAGCAAGGCGCGCAGCTGTTTATCGGCGGCGAAATGGGGATTGCCAACACCACCTCTGCGACAGCGTTGGCGGCCGCCATATTGGAGCGGCCGGTGATCGAGCTGTCAGGGCCGGGAACGGGCGTCGATGCCAGCGGCGTGCTGCATAAAGTTGAGGTGATCGAGCGGGCGCTTGAGCTGCATCGGCAGGCGTTGAAGGATCCTGCCGCCGTGCTGCGCTGTCTGGGCGGGTTTGAAATAGCCGCCTTGGTAGGCGCCTTTATCCGTTGCGCCCAGCGGGGTATTCCGGTGCTAGTGGATGGGTTTATTACCACCGCAGCCGCGCTGATCGCGTGTCGGATCAACCCCGGTGTGCGCACTTGGCTATTGTTTTCGCATAATTCGGCAGAACCCGGACACAGGGCGATGCAGCACGCCCTGGAAGCCGAAACCGTATTGGATCTGGGGATGCGCCTGGGCGAGGGCAGTGGGGCCGCCGTAGCGGTTCCCCTGCTTCGCTCCGCCTGCGTCTTGCAGGCAGAGATGTCAACCTTTGCCGACGCGGCAGTGTCTGATCAGGGGCTTAATGTCTAACCGCCTAGTCATCGACCTGCTCCGCCACGGTGCCTGTAACGACGCTCAGATCTACCGGGGACGGACCGATTCGTCTTTGTCAGAGCTGGGCTGG
>SDWN01000481.1 GCA_004195305.1 Neptunomonas sp.
GAAGGGGACGGTTTATCTCAGACTCTAGGAGGCTGACCGTCCGTGCGTCCACTCTTAACCTCGCGGACAAATAGGCTTGCTGCCTTATTTGTCCGTCGCTCTCTGCAATCCGGCGAAGCTGCGCGGAACTGCTGGATTTACAGGGGACTCGCATTGGCCTGACGGCCAATGGTGACGCAACCCTGCGTCACTTATTAACCCGCCGCGTTTATAGCCTAGCACAGAGACGAGTTGTCGCCCGCAGCCACTGGCTTTGAATATTATCGATGCTATCATCCGATCTCCTTAACAGGTGCGAAATCAAGCAGACGCTTATTACAGCGGCGATCAACGCACCCACTATCACCTAACCTCGATAACGCCCCTGATTATGCCGCAACAGATTCCTCATGACATCCGCCAAGACCCCTACATCAGGGGATTATTCGAGCGAATCCCCGAAAAACACCACGCCAGCTTCAGTGACGTACAGTTGGTCTGCCTTAAAGAGGCCATGGGGGCACGAACCTGGGGCATACACCAGGTCGATATGCGGGGTGTTTTCGGATTCTGGCACTGGCGCTACTACTATGTCGTTCTCGCGGGCAGAAACAAACGTCAGCTCAGTGACCGCGAACGCGCTTTGGCGCTGCACGTCAAAGTGGTGGCACTGGCGCTGTTTATTTTATTCTCAACCTTGCTGGGGCTGGTCGTCCTGTACCTGATCAAATCTGCCATGGGGATCGACATCTTCCCCAACTACAGCCTCGGACTCTGGGGCTGGTTCAGCACAGAGGTACTCCACAGATAACACCGTGGGAGCTTGCCTGCAGGCGATTCTTTAGCCATTGCAGTGCTAAAAAATGACAAAATCGCCGGGAGCCCGGCTCCCACAGGCTTCAGACCAATTATCGCCGGAGAAGTAGGCACTCACCCCGCCCGACCTTTACAAAAACGCTGCTGGTGTGGATTTTTTGGCAGGTACAGACAGAGCGTGTCCAACTGCTGGTAACTCGTCGCCAGGCGCTGAAATGCGTTTAGATCACGACTAATGCCCCGGCTAACCGTAGCGACGACAATCCCTTTTGCTACGGCGTTCAACGCAGGCCAGCGCGCCAATCCGGCTTCAGTCAGGGCCATCTGTACCGCAGGCTCCCAGGGCCCGAGTGTCGCGGCACGCTCCAATGCATGATAGAACTCAGCATCCAACTGGCCCTGACGCGCCTTGACCAACACCAAATTGCCCCAGGCATAGGGCCAGGCAGGACGACTCGACAGCGATTGCCGATAAAAATCAGCAGACTGGGCCAGCAACGCATCCACGCGCTCGGTAGCAACGGTGCCCTTAATGGCATACAGACCATAGGCGATGCCCGCCGCTTCTAAATAATCGGGATGCTCCGGCACCAGCCACAGCAGCCGATCAATAGCGCCAGAAACCTCAAGCCACTCCTTATCCGTGATCGTGGCAACGCCCGGATCATCAGCAGCACGCCATTTTTCGGTATAGCTACTTACCTGGAATGCGTACAGATCAGAGAGCCCCGCCCTGGCTGCGGCCTGTAGCGCCCAGCCGATGATCAGCAGCAACAGCAACGCGATCACAACACGCCCTTGAGGCTTGAAACTGCGCACAGCAGGCATGCTATACACCCGTCAACCCCAGCAGCTGCCGCGGCATACCCCAAACCAATTCCCGAGCCGCCTGGGGCCCGACAATATCACTTGCCGCCTGATAGCCCGCCGTCATCCTCGGCGGCCGGTGGCGACTGTTATGCGCGTCGGTGGCCAACACAGAGACCCAGCCACGGCGCAACAGCTCCTCGGCGACCCGCTGACAAGCCGGACCAAACCCCCCAACCAGCGAACCCGCCGTGACCTGCAACAGACAGCCGAGCTCAACAAAGGATTCAATCACGTTGATATCACGTAGCACCGACTTATTACGCTCCGGATGAGCGATCAGCGGCAACACCTGCTGGTTACGCAGCCACGTCACCAGCTTATCACCGCCGACCGGTATCTGAGCAGGGGGAAACTCGAGCAGCAGCACCGACTCCCCCCGGTACTCACCAATAAAGGGGATCTGCTGCTGCGGGATCATCTGCAGCAATTCAGGCGTGCAATGGACCTCGGCGGCCAGCGAAATAGTTAGAGGAATATCGGCGTCGATTAACGCCGCGGAGAAGTACTGAAAAGGGGCCTGTAAGCTAGCCAGGTCATTATCGTAGCGCCCCGGATAGATATGCGGTGTCAGCACTGCATGTTCAATACCGTCTGCGACCGACAGCCGAGCCAACGCCAGAGCCTGTTCCAACGTCTGAGCCCCGTCGTCGACACCCGGTAACAGATGACAATGCAGATCGATCATCGCGGGCCGTTACCAGGTACTGGGACTAAGGCGCCGTTAACCCTGACGCGATGAGCGCTCTCGCGTTCAACTCTTTCACGCTCAATCCTGCCGCGCAACGCTCTCTCGCATACAGTCCTGGTGCCCTTAACCCTGCCGCTCAACCCATCCATCGTTATCTTAGCCCCTCCCTTTGATCGTAGCCTTAACCCTTAACCCTTAACCCTTAACCCTTAACCCTTAACCCTTAACCCTTAACCCTTAACCCTTAACCC
>SDWN01000944.1 GCA_004195305.1 Neptunomonas sp.
GCTGCTGGCCGCCATGATCGGATCGCGTCACGGCCACCTCGGCAGGCAACCGCGAGCCATTGCGGCGCATACAGGTCCGCGCGGTCGGAGTCTCTATCAGCGGCGTTAACCATTTATCCACCGTCTCGGCGAGCCGTTTCACCGGACAGGAAAGGTCTTCAGCAAACAGACTCAGCAGATTTTTACCGCCAATCTCTTGATTTGAATAACCAAACAGCTTTTCTGCACTGGGATTGATCGATTCAATGCGGCCCATATGATCGCTAACCACGATGGCATTGAGCAGGTTATCCATCACCGCCCGCAGCCGTTTCTCGCGCTCGCTGATGATCTGCTCCATCCGCTCGCGCTGCTGCACCTCGACCTCCAGCTTGCGGTTACTCTGCTGCAGTGTCTGAGTGCGCTCGTCGACCCGCTGCTCCAACAGCTGGCGGGCGGATTCCAGCTCACTGACATTGTCGCGCAGCTGATTTTGTTGACGGGTAATGATGCCCTCGGCGTGACGGACCACCAGTTGCAATGCAACATAGAGCAGCATCAAGATCAAGCCAGTGCCGCCAATCACCCACCACTGCACCTGAACAATTCGAGCCAACAACGGGGTGTAGTCGCTGTAGACCTCAAACACTCCCACTATCTGTTGGCCACCGGGGGTGTACAACGGCAGATAGGTCTGTAGCAGGTCTCGCGATTCGTAATGCTGGTCGAAGGGGTTGTAGTGGTCGCGTTTGACGAAGGAGTTCGACACCCGCCCCTGGCGTGCCAGATCAATAGCCGAGTTAGAATACTGATCCTCGCCAATTTGTTCTGCTTCGGTTGAGAATACCGTCATCCCCGTCAGCCGGTAGATTTTAATCTTTACCACCGGCAAGCCAGCAATCAGCCGCTCGATCTGCGTCTGCAACAACTCGGTCTCAGCACCCGCAGAGGCCACATGCTCCTCGGCCAGCAACGGCTCGATCTGCGACCAGAGGCTGTTCGCCAACACCCGAGTGGTGGCGACGTTTTTGTTCTCGCCATCGCTGAGCAGCAAGTTGATCGACAGAGTGCGAAAGAAGACCCCCAACAACACGGCGGTGACCAGAAGGATTATCAAACTGCTGAAGGAGAAAAAGCGTTGAAGTCGAAACATCCATATCCTTCACACAAAGCGAATTCGAGGCAGCCCTGGCTTCGCCTTAGGGTCTGCGGAAGGCCATTAACGACCACGACCGGCCAGCCTGAGTGAAGCAGCATCCCATTGGGCTGCGGTCAGCATAGCATTAGCGGGTCTCTATATACACTCGATGATCCGCTCGCCAAGCAGCACATTCAGCACTCGATATAGCCCGAAGCGGTCGAGCCACAAAACCCTCTCTAGATCATTGTACCGGTATAGAATCGGCAATCTTTCCAGAGAACAACACGAACAACAGGGTCATAAACAAAGGGGGCATATATGGTCTTGCGTTTTGCCCTCGTTGCCTGACCTTAAAATCTAAGCAGGCAAAAGAAAAGACCCCGTTGTGCATTGGAGATAATCGCTAGCCCCTGCCCACCGCATAGCAATCTGTGACTTGGATCAACAAAGCATGGCTATAACGCTCTATTGTCTTCAAATCTGATTGGCGACCGTGTTATAAAATCTCACCCTGTGCGGCATGCCTCGGATTATTTTTGTGCGAGCTAGCGCATAACTGGAGCGTTCTTTTGCCTCGCATTGTTGCTGTTCGGATCTGCTGTCAATTTTCTTCAAGCCGCAGGTTTAAAACAGATTTTTGAAACGATTGCCGAGTTGCATAACCGGGAGGCCCAGAGGTAAACGGTATGCTAATGCTGCCAGCACTTCTCTACTGTTCATGCGAACAAAACTAAAATAAAAACATAAGGTACTGAACATGAAAAAACTTATCAAAGCTGCTGCGCTCATCCTGCTGTCGCAGCCCTTGTTGGCCACAGCCGACATTCGCGATGATGCTCAGGCTCTGACCGCCAAGGCGGCGACCTACGTCGAGCAAAACGGCATCGACGCTGCGCGCCAGGCTTTCCAGCAAAAAGGCGGTGAGTACTACCCCAGCGGGCTCTACGTATTTGTTCAGGATATGGATGGAAAGACGCTGATTCATGCGGCAAACCCTAAGCTTGACGGCAAGGTCTTGATCAAGATGAAAGATCCTAAAGGGGTCTATTTCATCAAAGATATGGTTGAAATCGCTAAGACTGAAGGCAGTGGCTGGATCAATTACATGTGGAAAAATCCGGAAACCGCAAAGTTAGCCGCCAAGGTAACTTATGTACAGAAGATCGATGGGATGGACGCTTTTGTTGGCAGCGGATACTTCCAATAAGCCGCCAAGGCTACCGCTTCAATAGCGCGCATGGGCCCCGTACGAGCGGGGTCTGATCTCCGCATTTTCCGTTGCTTTAGGTTCCTCCATGGCCAGTATTACAACTCTAAAAATCGGTCCCAAACTCCTTGCTAGCCCACTTCTTGTTCTGATCTTCATGCTGGGTATCGGCGTCCTGACCTACACCACACTCGTTAAGCAACGAGACGTAACCTGTCTCTTATACACATCT
>SDWN01000945.1 GCA_004195305.1 Neptunomonas sp.
AGATGTGTATAAGAGACAGCTATTCTTTATGGGGCTAATTCTGGCCTGTGGCATCCTGTTGTTGCCACTCTGCCACCATTACTGGCAGCGCCATCAACTGCCCCTCGACGAATTCTATCTGCTGTATGGACTCAGTATGCTGGGCGCGCTGGTGCTGGTGTGCAGCCAGCACTTCGCCAGTTTTGTGCTTGGATTAGAGCTGCTATCGCTGCCGCTGGTGGCGATGATCGGCTACCCGTTCAGCCCCCGCTACGCACCGCCGCTGGAGGCAGCCATCAAATACCTGCTGCTATCGGGAGTCGCCTCAGCCACACTGCTATTCGGCGTGGCCCTGATCTACGCCGATCTCGGCACCCTAAGTTTCGAGCCGTTGATCCAGACCCTGAACCAGACCGGCACGCCGCTGCTGCAAGATCCGTTATTACTTACGGGGATCATGCTGGTGCTGGCAGGGATCGGTTTCAAACTCTCACTAGTGCCCTTCCACCTCTGGGCCCCCGACGTCTACCAGGGGGCTCCGACACCCGTCACGGCGCTGCTGGCCACCATTTCCAAGGCCGCGGTCGCCGCCCTGCTGCTGCGCTGGTACCTGACCGGTAAGGGTTACGAGGTGCCACAACTGGTCTGGGCGCTGACGTTGATCGCAATGGCCTCTATGCTGGTGGGCAACCTGTTGGCACTGTTGCAACAAAATATCAAACGACTGATGGCCTACTCCTCCATCGCCCATTTCGGCTACCTGCTGGTCGCCTTGCTGGCATTGAGCCAATCGAGCTCCCCTGGACTTGCGGTGGAAGCGGTCAGCTACTATCTGGTGGCTTATCTGGTGTCTACCCTGGCCGTATTCGCGGTGATCATGCAGCTCGCCTCGGAATCCAACTCCTGTAGCGCTTATCCTGACGACAATCACCCTGACGACTGCCATCGCCTCGACCACTACCGCGGCCTGTTCTGGCGCCGGCCGCTGCTGGCCCTGACCCTGACCCTGGCGCTGCTGTCGCTGGCGGGCATTCCGCTAACGGTTGGTTTTATCGGTAAATTTTATCTGTTCGCCACTGCGGTGGCTCAGGAGCTATGGCTGCTGCTACTCACCCTAGTACTCGCCAGCGGCATCGGCCTGTTCTACTACCTGCGACTGGTGTTGTTGCTGACGTTCCGTGTCGAAAAGGAAGATCATATTAGCAACCTCAGCCCTACCCTGCCTTGGCACAGCAGTAACCGATTGACGCTGATCAGCCTGGCACTGCTGACCCTGCTATTGGGCATACTACCAACCCCGCTGATCGAACTGATCCAAGCCCTGGCAACCGCTGTCGGATAAAGCCACTCAGTTTTAAAAGATATCCGGGGGGGGCAGACAAAAAATCTGTGAGTAGCGCTCTAGACTAGATATTACCCAGTGAATCCAGAGTTTTTTGATATAGGTTAAAGCATTGATAAATGAAATAATTCACATCAATACCAGCTGAATACGCATCCAGATCATGAGTTTATGCAAAACTCTCTTGTATACAGTTGCAAGCGCCCCTGATCGGCGTTTAAATGAACCTGACTCTCACCAATCTGCAATGAGTTGCAGTAAGGAATACGCGATGAATATCAATATCAACAATCGTCAAGGAAAAGTGTCTCCCGCAATACAGGAAAAGATCGAGGCATGGCTGAAAGCCAGCCAGGATCGGTTTGGTGAAATTAGCTCAGCACTGGTAATCATAGGGCAGTCTGAGCGTCTGGACGAGATCGAAGCAACCCTGCACCTTAAAGGCAAGGATGTGTTTGCCAAGGCAACCGGAGAGAATCTGTACGCGGCTATCGATGCGTTAACCGACAAGATCGACCGGCAGTTGATCAAGATTAAAGAGAAGCAGTCCGCCAAAAAAGGGACGCCTAAGCCCGCATTGTTAGTCGAGGAAGATCAACAGGATTTAGTCGACGAAGATCATCAGGAAATTGAAGTCGCATAAGGAACCACGCGCGCTTACTTTATAAGGGTACAGCGCGCTTTTTCCAGTAACCCTGCGTTGCTGTCTGGGCATAATCTAGCAGGCTGTTGAAAAGCGTTAGCGAGGCCGCCGAGACTAGGAAAAAACGACCGAAGAAGCGCAGCTTATAGGTATAAATGAGCATTTTGAGGTCGTTTTTAACGACGCATCAGCAACGCAGGTAGCTTTTCGACAACCTGCTAGAGCACCTGATAATCGCCACGATGAGCACTTTATCGTGGCGATTTGCGTTACTGGAGGGCTAATGTCGTACATAATTACGTTTATCCCACAGCGTCCCAAAACCGTGCCTCGATTTGGAGGTCCAGCCCACTTCGTGAGCGATGGTTGACGGCTTCGTGATCTGCCAGTAACAGACTCCAGCTTATGCTTATCAACTATTGGTTATTAACCCGGGTTAATAGAAGACGCAAGGATGCGTCATCATGGGTCGACCTGATTACCCATGATCTTCAGCCATCACAGCGACATGTGATGCACAGACATCTGCTTCTTTTGTGGGTCAGGATTCAGCCTGACGCGAGCAGAACCCTGATCGGAAACGACTCAAACCCACGAAGAAA
>SDWN01000243.1 GCA_004195305.1 Neptunomonas sp.
CTCTTGCCATTAACAGGCGCTCAGAACAATAAAATCAGTGTCCGCTTCAATGACCCTCATGAGCAGGGCCGGTCGCTGAGTTCGCAGACGCCAAGTGACGGCTTAGGGCCGACTACTGACGCTCAGGAGCAACAAGCACTGCGTGGAAAGTCGGAAAGGGCATGGATCCGGAACCACCGAACCAAGTGCGGAAAAATTATTACCCTGATTAATGTTGGGCGGTAGGATAGAGGAATTAACGATGGTCAAAAGCGACATGGAAAATATGACTCCGAAAGAATTAGCGCGGCAGTGGCTCGATGACTGCGCCATCCTGGACACAGAAACAACCGGCCTGGGCGGTAACGCGGAGATCGTTGAGATCAGCCTGATCGATCAGGCCGGGCATGTGCTATTGGATACACTGGTCAAGCCCTGCGACCCGATCCCGGCCGATGCCACACGGATACATGGAATCACCGATGTAGACGTGGCTCATGCGCCAACTTGGGCCGACATTCACTACCAGGTGTGTGAGCTGATCAGGGGGCGTCCGTTGGTGATCTATAACGCCGAATATGATCTTCGGCTGATGCGTCAAACAGCGGCGCGTTACGGACTAGATATGATGGCGACAGAGCAACCAGAAGGACATGGGAAGCAGCTCGCTTGGGCCGAACACGGCGCCCATTGCGCCATGCTGACCTATGCCGAGTTTTACGGGGAGTGGAACGACAGCAGGGGTAACTACCGCTGGCAGCGCCTCGGTAATGCAGTGGCTCAACAGGATGTGGAAGTCGAAGGCCAGGCACATCGGGCGCTGTGCGACTGCTACTCAACTCTGGGCGTGATCAAAGCGATGACGAAATAGAATCAACTAAATCTAAGACTAAAAAAAGGCTATGTCCCAATTAGTTGTTGCGGCACTCGACCGGCCGCTTCCAGTAAACAGTATTAGGGCGTGAGTTCGCGATATCGCTCAAGCAACCTACGCCAACCCAGGTAGTTCTTCAGGTACTTGGTTGCCACACCATGGAATCGAATCATCCAGGTTTTCAAGCGACTATCGTACGCATTGACGTTCTGAATATGAAAAGCGCCTCGGACACGCGGCTTGCGCGCCGATACCGCCTGGTGTGTGCTCAATACCGGTTGTATGTGCGAATGCCCGATAGACCGCGGCACCATCGCAGACCTGCTTACTATATGAGTCGTTCGTTGGTGTGGCCAGACCCTGTTGACCGCTAAGTGCCCATTGCGAGCAGTGAGTTTAGATCAGAAAGGATGTCAGCAACTGACGCTTGCGGATCCTAAGCTGTCATAATGTATTTTAAGGAGGGGTTGGAAATTTGGCATCTATACCAATTGCCATAATACTTGCTGTATACCGATTGAGTCTCGAGACATGAATGCCAAGTTACCGATTCTGTACACTTTTAGGCGCTGTCCTTACGCGATACGCGCTCGCCTAGCTATCACTCGCAGTGGGCAGGCCATTGTTTGGCGTGAGGTGCTACTCAAAGAAAAGCCTGAAGAATTATTGAGACTCTCTCCTAAGGCAACAGTACCCGTTTTGCAGCTGGTGGATGGAAGAGTTATCGACGAAAGCCGGGAGATAATGCTCTGGGCATTGGAGCAAAGTGATCCTGAGAACTGGCTCGATGAAAATATAAATAAGCGAAATGAGATCAATGCACTAATTCATGAAAATGATTTCCATTTTAAGCCTAATCTTGATCGTTATAAATATGCCGTTCGTTACCCTGAGCTGACGGCAGAGGAATATCGAAATCTAGGAGAACGGTTTCTAGCACATTTAGAACAGCGCCTTACACTGACCCCTTATTTGGTTGGAGAGAGTAAGACCTTAGCAGATGCAGCCATCTTTCCTTTTATCAGACAGTTTTCAGGAGTGGATACCGAGTGGTTTCAAGATGCCCCTTATCCTAAATTGCGATTCTGGTTGCAACAATGGACTGAATCGGAACTGTTTCTATATGTGATGCCAAAACATGCCCAGTGGAGGAAAGGGGATACGCCGATAGTGTTTCCACCATTGAGCTAACCAGTTCCCCACGCCCACCTCGTCTCTCGAAGCCAGACGCACTCTATGCATGATGTGAGTCATTGAATTGAAGTGGATGTATTGGCTATGGTGATTGTCGTTATCTATACGCTCAGTAACGTAAGGAAGCACCATGCAGCACCATGCAGCACCATGCAGCACGATCAGACCAACCTTGTTCATCACGTTCTATCTTTTTACTCTGGCTTTGAAATCACCAGCACCAACGGTGAGCCACTAGACTACGATAGAGAACACAGTGTGCTGAACTATCGATGGATCAGCTACGATCCAAAACAGTACACAGCACCACCAGAATCGACAATGTCTGCCTCTCTAACTGGTTCACACTGGTACGCAATCTCAAACGCTTCCTAAGATCCAAAGGTCGCTTGAGGGCACATTACAGTCATAGGGGCCAGATAATCTTGAGCATGGTTCAGCGGCTCTAAACGACCCTAAGCGGAAGATACGTAACTCTACGTAATGTAAACCGGGTGTTCTCCAAGATTATGTTCGTGCTCACATGTGGGCTAATATTGCTG
>SDWN01000477.1 GCA_004195305.1 Neptunomonas sp.
CTCCCCTCCACCTGCCTTGGCAAAGGCCAGCAACTGGGCTGGACCAGTTGGCTGGGAACATGGCAAAACCAAAACACACCGCCCAGTGGCCGTTTTAATCCCCGGCAACAGGCAACCCCAATGAATAGTGAAATGGATAGCATGTCATCATGCAGAGGATAGCCCCATGGCAGAAATAAGCCGCACCGCCCTTTTTGGTAAACTTAACGCACTGGGCTACAAAGCCATCGAGAGTGCGACGGTTTTCTGCAAAATACGCGGCAACCCCTATGTCGAGATGGTTCACTGGTTGCACCAGATTCTTCAGCTCCCCGATTCTGACCTGCACCGTATCATCAAAGCGTTCAATATCGAGCCGTCTCACCTGGCAACCGACATCACCGACGCCCTGGATCGGCTGCCCAGGGGCTCTACCAGTATCTCCGACCTTTCATCCCATATTGAAGAGACCGTCGAGCGGGGCTGGATCGTCTCCACCCTGATGTTTGGCGAGTCCCAGGTCCGCAGCGGCCACCTGGTCACCGGAATGCTGCAAATACGCAGCCTCAAAAACGCTCTGCTCAACATCTCGTCCGAATTCTCTAAGATTAGCCTGGATACCCTGACCACCCGGTTTCAGGAAGTGGTCGATGGATCACCCGAAGAACGCATGCATGCCCAGGATGGTTTCCAGGTCGGCGGCGGCGTCGCCCCGGGCACAGCCAGCGGCTCCATGGCCCCGGCGCAAATGGGCAAGCAGGAAGCCCTGGCCCAGTTTACCGTCGATATGACCGAACAGGCGCGTAATAGCGAGCTGGACCCTATCGTCGGACGCGATAGCGAGATCCGCCAGATTATCGATATTCTGATGCGCCGCCGCCAGAACAACCCCATCCTCACCGGCGAGGCGGGGGTAGGTAAAACCGCCGTGGTCGAAGGCTTTGCCCAGCGCATCGCCTGCGGCGACGTGCCACCCGCCTTGCGCGATGTCACGCTACGCTCACTGGATGTCGGCCTGCTGCAGGCAGGTGCCAGCATGAAGGGTGAATTTGAAAACCGCCTGAAACAAGTTATTGAGGAGGTTCAGTCCTCCGAGCGCCCCATTATCCTGTTTATTGACGAAGCCCACACCCTGGTGGGTGCTGGTGGCGCAGCAGGTACCGGTGATGCCGCCAACCTGCTTAAACCGGCACTCGCTCGCGGCAACCTGCGCACCGTAGCCGCCACCACCTGGGCCGAATATAAAAAACATATCGAGAAAGACCCCGCCCTGACCCGTCGTTTCCAGATGGTGCAGGTGTTCGAGCCGAGCGAAGAGAAAGCGATGCAAATGATGCGCGGCATGATCTCGACCATGGAGCAACATCACAGGGTGCAGATCCTCGACAAGGCCCTGGACGCCGCCGTCCGATTATCCCATCGCTATATCCCGGCGCGGCAGCTGCCGGATAAGTCGGTCAGTCTGCTGGATACCGCAGCGGCCCGGGTAGCGATCAGCCAGCACGATGTCCCCCCCGAGGTTGATGACATCCGCAAAAAGATCCTGGCCCTGGATACCGAGCGGGCAATCACCCTCCGGGAACAGGAGATGGGGATCGATATTGGCACTCGCCTGGATCGGGTGGACCAGTATCTGGAGCAACAACATTCAGCACTTAGCACCCTCGAACAACGCTGGTCGCAAGAAAAGATACTGGTGGACGATATCCTGGCGCTCCGCGCCCAGCTCCGCGACGAAAATCATCCTCAACAGCAAGCCTCAGCAACAGCTGAAATCGCTGACGTGCCAGACACCCAGGCAACGGGCACTGCCGACAAAGCTGAAACGCTGCAACGGCTGAGTGCACTGCAGGAGCAATTGCGCGAACTGCAGGGTGAGTCACCGCTGATTCTCCCCACCGTCGATGAGCAGGCCGTCGCCGCAGTGGTACAAGACTGGACCGGCATTCCCGTTGGACGGATGGTCAAAAATGAAGTCGAACACATCCTCAATCTGGCCGACATAATGGGACAACGAATAATCGGCCAACAGCACGCCCTGAAAATGATTACGCGCCGTGTCCAGACCTCCAGGGCCAGTCTCGACAACCCCAAAAAACCGATCGGTGTGTTCCTGCTTGCAGGCACCTCGGGGGTCGGCAAGACCGAAACCGCCCTGGCACTGGCCGAGGCGCTCTACGGTGGCGAGCAGAATATCATCACCATCAATATGAGCGAATTCCAGGAAGCCCACACCGTCTCCACCCTCAAGGGTGCCCCTCCCGGCTACGTCGGTTACGGCGAAGGCGGCGTGTTGACCGAGGCGGTTCGTCGCCGCCCCTACAGCGTGGTGCTGCTGGATGAGATTGAAAAAGCCCATTCCGACGTGCACGAGATCTTCTTCCAGGTGTTCGACAAAGGTGAAATGGAGGATGGCGAGGGCCGCATGATCGATTTTAAAAACACCCTGATTCTGCTCACCACCAATGTCGGTACCGACCTGATCAACGGCATGTGCGGCGATCCGGAACTGATGCCCTCACCGGAGGGGATCGCCCAAGCATTGCACGAGCCCCTGCTGAAGGTATTCCCTGCAGCGTTGTTGGGCCGCCTGGTGACCATCCCCT
>SDWN01000480.1 GCA_004195305.1 Neptunomonas sp.
GGCGATATCCGGGCCATGGCCTATCTGGGCAAGCGTGTCCCTGGCTATCATTTTCGCGCTATCCCCATGGATCTGGCGGAGCTAGACCGAGCGGCGGTGGCGGGCGGCATCGATTTCGCCATTACCAACACCGGCCAGTATATAAGGACCGGATCCAAGCACGGCATGAGCTGGTTGGCCACGCTTAAGTCGCGTCGGCATCGGGGGCTTGGGCCGGTCGTCGGTTCAGCGCTGGTGGTGCGGCAGGGCTCGCCCTATCGGACCCTGGAGGATCTGCGTGATGCTCGCCTCGGCGCGGTTAGTCCGCTGGCCTTTGGAGGGGCGCAGATTTACTGGGGCGAGATCGTCGCTCAGGGCTACCGCCCCGGCGCATTTTTCGGCAGCATCAGGTTTTCTGAATTCCCGGTAGATGCCCTGGCATTCTGGGTTCGTGACGGGTTGGTGGACGCCGCAGTGCTGCCTGCTTGTCTGCTGGAAACGCTGGGCGAGGAGGGGGTGATAGCGGCATCCGCGTTGCGGGTGATAGATCCTATCCCGCACCCGGGTTTCAACTGCACGGCTAGCAGTCGACTCTATCCTAACTGGTCTATCTCCACCCTTAAATCGACGTCTGCCGAGCTCGCCGGACAAGTCGTCAGCGCGCTACTGCTGATGCCTGCCGATTCTACGGCGGCACAGAACGCAGGCGCGCGGGGATGGACGGCACCGGTGAGCAGCTACGACATTCATCAACTGTACCAGCGTCTCGATATTCACCCCTGGCAGGAACCCTGGTGGCAGGATCTGCGTCGCTGGGTGCTGCATAACTGGCAATGGAGCTTGACGCTGCTGGCCGCAATGCTGCTGGGATTGGGCCATCATCTCTGGGTGCAGTTGATGGTGCAGCGGCGCACCCGTGAGCTGCAGACGGCCAACGACGAGCTGATGGACCGGCAGCGGCAGTTGGAGCACGCCCAGCGGGTGGCTATTCTCGGGGAGCTTTCGTCAGACCTGGCTCACGAGCTGAACCAGCCCCTGGCCGCGATCAATAGCTATGCCGAGGGCGGCATTGTTAGGTTGAAGGCGGCTGGAATGAAGCCGGATCTGTCCGATCTGCTAGGCCGGATCAGTGCCGAAGCCCAGCGCGGCGGGCGCATCATTCAGCGCGTCCGAGGGTTTGCTCGCAAGGAGCCCGCCCGCAGGGAGCGGGTTGAGCTGAGCGCTCTGATTCGCGAGACGCTAAAACTTCTGGACTACGAGCTGAAGAAGCAGCACTTGGAGCTGGAGCTGAGACTGCCCGATGCGCCGCTGCGGGCCAGTGTGGATCCGGTTGAAATCCAGCAGCTGCTGGTTAACCTGATCCGTAACGGCATGGAGGCGATGGCCGCCAGCCCGCAGCCGCACCGGCTGCGCGTCGGATGCGAACAGCTAGCCTCTGACGAGATCGTGATCAGTATTGAAGACTCGGGGGAGGGGGTTGACGAGGCGCAGGTGGAGGTGCTGTTCAAGCCCTTTTATTCGACCAAACCTCAGGGGCTGGGGCTGGGGATGTCGATATGTCGCCGGATCGTCGAGGCCCACGACGGGGAGATCAGCATTCACCGGGGTGTTAATGGGGGCACCCGGATTGTCTGTACGTTAAGGGGTTGTGACAATGGATGAGATGCTGGCGGTACCGGTGCATATTGTTGACGATGATGACGCGGTACGCGAAGCGCTCCGCTACGTTCTGGAAGGCTATGGTTTTCGCGTCGATGACTACTCAAGTGGCGACCGTTTTCTGGAGCAGGCCCCGCTGGATGCGCCAGGCTGTCTGATCCTCGATAGCCGCATGCCGGGACTGAGTGGTCAACAGGTGCATCAGCGACTCAATGAACTGGCTGCCTGTATCGAAGTGATATTTCTAACCAGTCACGGCGATCTACCGATGGCGGTGAAAGCCTTCCGTGACGGTGCCTGCGACTTTCATCAGAAACCCGTTAGCGCCGCCGATCTGTTGCCCAGTCTTGCAAAGGCGCAGCGGAGCAGCCTGCTGCGTTATCGCAAGGGTCTTTATCGGGAGCAGTTTTCTGAATTGACTGAACGCGAAACACAGCTGTTCCAGCAGGTGGTCAAGGGGCAGATGAACAAGCAGATCGCGGCAGCGCTCTGTATTTCGGTGCGCACCGTCGAGGTGCATCGCGCCAGAATGATGGCGCGATTAGGCGCTAACAGTATCGCCGACCTGGTTAAGATAGCCGAGGCGCTGAAGGTATAAGTCCTCTCTGTTTGGTGGATGGAAGGGGCTACCTGCAGCGGGGGCAATGGCGCCTAAGGTTCTGCGATAGCTCGGCGCTATTCTCTGCAATCTCTCTGTTCTCTGTATAATGTCGTAAAACCAATTCTGGGGTGATAAAGATGACGCGTATAGCGATTACCGGTGCGGCCGGTCGTATGGGTAAAAACTTGGTGCAGGCGGTGCTGGATGCGCCCGAAACGACCCTGGGTGCGGCGATAATTAATCCCGCCAGCTCGTTGATTGGTGCGGATATCGGCGAGTTGGTTGGCGCCGGAAAGCTGGGTGTTACAGCGGTCGGGCGGTTGGCCGAGGTGGTCGACGATTTCGA
>SDWN01000711.1 GCA_004195305.1 Neptunomonas sp.
ATCGGCTCCTGCTCAGCGCGAAAACGTTCCAGGCTCCGGGCATCAACCAGACTAAACAGCGGTTTCTGCAGATTAGCCACCACCGCCTCGGTGCCAACCACCCAACCGGGTTGCCGTTGCAACGGATAGGGCGCACAGGCTATCGGCGCGATCGACTCTTCCGAGATCGCGCCATCGGTCGCGACCCAGGCTTGAAAGCCACCGTCAAGCACCGCAACCCGCTCATGCCCCAACCAGCGCAGCAACCACCAGGCGCGAGCAGCCATCGCCCCTCCCATATCGTCATAGACCACCACCTGGGTGTCCGCACAGATACCCCACTCGCCCAGGCGTTGCGCCAGCTGCTGCGGATCAGGCAGCGGATGGCGACCACTGCTCGCGGTAATCGGGGATGACAGATCCTTATCCAGATGCGCATAAACAGCGCCCGGGATATGCCCCTGCCGATACAGCGCCAGACCGGCTTCGGGCTGCATCAGGTTAAAGCGGCAATCGAGCAGCACCCGTTTGCCCTCGACGGCGACATTAAGTCCCGCCTCCAGCGACGGAGCATCAATCAACGTGCGGTAATCCATGAAAACCTCCCGGCAATCTATGAGATAAAGATCAAGACCCAATAGCCCGCCTGCCAATCCTGGAAGGGGCATCAATCAACGTGCGGTAATCCATTCCCCCGGTAACGCTTAGTCTCACAGGTAACGCCTTTAGTCTCGATCAAACCTGATATTTCGCAAACTCTTCACGTAACAGCTCCAGCTCGTTCTGCGCCTTCTGTTTCGCTTTCTTTTTTAAACCCTCGACCTCGGCCTGCTTCTCGGCGATCACCTGCGCGGCTGCGGCGGTTTTATCCACCGCATTGGCAACCTGGTCCAGCACCGGCTTGAGCTGCATCAAAATACCGCGACGACGGCCCGCTTCTGCATTGGCCAGCTGCTCGGCACTCTTTTCCTTCTTCTTGGGTTCGCTCTTACTCGCGCCAACCAAGGTCGTATTCAGCGGCCGGATACCGGTCGCCTCGCGAATCTCGCGCATAAACGGCACCGAGTATTCGCGGGCTTTTTCAGCGCCTTTGTTCAGCAACACTTCGACGCTATTGAGATCGTTCATCAGTTCGTTGTAACGCTTACGCGGTTCGCACAGGTAGCCGTTCAGCGATTCAAACAGTTCCAGCTTGGCATCTCCCCAGCCGATCCCCTGCTCAAACTTGGCGCGGAAATCGGTGGTTTCCTGATCACTGGCGAACAGCGAGTAGAGCTCGAACAGGGTGCTGCTGTCGGCGTCCTTGGGTTCACCGGGCAAGCGCGAATCGGTCTTGATCTGCTTGATCAGGCTCAGTAGCTCGTTTTCGGGACAGAACAGCGGAATAGTGTTGTCGTAACTCTTACTCATCTTGCGACCGTCGAGACCGGGGATGATCACCGGATCATCGATCATCGGCTCGGGCATGACAAACACATCGGCATAGGTGTGATTGAAACGCCCGGCGATATCACGCGCCATCTCGATATGCTGAATCTGATCTTTGCCCACCGGGATATGTTTAGCGTTGAACATCAGGATGTCTGCCGCCATCAACACCGGGTAGCTGAACAGGCCGAGGGTGACGCCGTCATCCAGATCAGGGTTAGCGGCATCACGGTTGGCATCGACCGATGCTTTATACGCGTGCGAACGGTTCATCAGGCCCTTGGAGCAGAGACAGGTCAGAATCCAGGTCAGCTCGGGGATCTCGGGGATATCCGACTGGCGGTAGAAGGTCGCGTTATCGGTATCCAGCCCCAAGGCCAGCCAGGTAGCGGCGATCTCGCGGGTAGAGCGGGCGACCCGCTCGGGATCATGACACTTGATCAGGGCATGGAAGTCGGCCAGAAAGAAGTAGGAACTCAGGCTGGGATCCTGACTGGCTTTAACTGCGGGCTTGATCGCGCCCAGGTAGTTGCCGAGATGTGGGGTGCCTGTGGTGGTGATACCGGTTAGTACGCGTTTTTGGCTCATCGCTTGGTTCTGTCTTACGCTGCTGTTGAAGCGCCTAATAATACAGCATTCTGTGTCCCCGTCCCTCTCGCGAGGGATATCCAAATACGAATAACTAAAACCGTAACAGCGCAGCCCATCAGGCGCGACATTGGTCGAGTTTACCGCCTGGTCGCAGCCATCTTATAGTGAGCGATCCTCACAAAAACAATAAACAAATGGAAAACTCTGCACATGGGATCTTGGATCATCGTCGCCACGTTTATCATCACCGCCGCCTATCTGATCATCCGTGGCCGGAACTTTAGCGCTCTGCCCCTGCTCGGCAGTCTGGCCACCGCAATGCTACTGTGTTTTTTCGGGCTGCTGTTCAGCGCTGCAAGCAATGCGCTGCTGGCTAAAATAGGTGCCCCGATCGACAACGTTGTCGGCCAATCACTGCTGGTAACACTCGGGGTCGCGCTGGGATTAACCACTCGTCACTACTGGAAACGAGGCGTGCCCTCGAGGCGTGCTCCTCCCGAATAACCGCCTGTCTCTTATACACATCT
>SDWN01000568.1 GCA_004195305.1 Neptunomonas sp.
CCACGCCGAACAGGTGGGGCTATCGTTTGACCAGCAGATAGTTGCGGTGGAGATTCCGCAGGATCAGCCCAATAAAGAGCTGATCTTTATTCCGGCGCTATTGCTGCTGGTTCCGATCGTGATGCTGCAACGACGGCGTCGGGACTCTGAGGCCAAAGCCAAGGGTAACGGCAACGCCGGATCCACAGTCGCGGCGATGTAATGGCATACCGGCTGCACCCTGTGCCGCCGGTATCAACGGGCCGGGCATACCGGTTAAAGGACTCGCTATGTTTAAACATATTTTAATACCCGTAGATGTTGAAGAGCCGGAGTTTTCTGATGCGGCACTGGAATTGGCTCTGCGTGAAATTGATCGTGACGGCGGGACCCTGCATCTGATGACGGTGATCCCCGGCTTCAGCTCACCGCTGGTCGCCTCTTACTTTAAAAAATCGGAGGTTAAAAAGGCGCATGCTGCGGTGGATCAGCATCTGCTCGACTATACCCAGGCGAAGCTGCCTGCGGATGTGCAGCGGGCGTTATCAGTGCATCAGGGTAATCCGGCCGAGCGGATTGTCAAGCAGGCCAAACGCATCGGTGCAGATCTGATCATCATGACCGCGCATCACCGCGGTAAGATCGACCATGCGCTGCTGGGCTCCAACTCCTCCCGTGTGGTTGAGCGGGCAGGTTGCTCGGTGCTGGTGTTGCGTCCTTAATGGTGTGTAGGTATTGGCGCTGGATTGGCGCGAAAAATCAGACGTTTTATCTATCTTTTTGCTTGAAAAAGAAGTTATTCACCCAGGAAAAGCCCATAAACTGTACCTAATTTCTATTCCATTCGCTGCGGCCGCGCAAGTCCGCCAGACAGCGAATGAAAGCACTTTTAATGCACAACTTTAGTAGTACTATCGGTCTCTTAGTGACCTTGCCTATCAATCAATAACAAACGTTCAAACGAGCGGAGAAATGCCCATCATGTTCGACCCACGAAGCAGCAGCAAAGGTAAAATCCTGGCCAAACTGGCTGAGCTGTTCAGCGCTAAACTGGAACCTAGTGTTGCCGAGGAGGTGAGTCGTTTTTCCCGGCTCTATTACCATGTCACTCCGGTCGATGAGCTGGAGGAGCGGCGTCTGGATAATCTCTACGGCGCTACGCTCTCTTGCTGGCATTTTATCCAGCAGCTCGATCCCGGAACAGCTAAATTACGGGTATTTAATCCCGATGTTGAGCAGCATGGCTGGCATTCCAATCATACCGTGATCGAAGTGTTGAACAGCGATATGCCGTTTTTGGTGGATTCGGTGCGGATGGAGTTGAACCGTCAGGGGCTCTCCATTCACGCGATCCATAATGCCATCGTTAATGTTAAGCGCGATGGGGACGGGCAGCTGCTACAGGTGCTTGAACGCGATCAACCGCAGTCCGAGGGCCGGCGTGAGTCGGCGATCTATCTTGAGGTTGATCGGCGCAGCGATCAGGATGCGCTGAAAGCGATCGAAGCTGATCTGCAGGATGCGCTGAACGATGTGCGCGCGGCGGTCATAGATTACCCGGCGATGCTGGAGCGGGTGCAGACTGCTATCACCAGTTTGAAAAAAGCCCCCAAGGCGATCGACAAGACCGAGGTGGCTGAAGCGCGGGTGTTTCTTGAGTGGATGCTGGATAACAATTTCACCTTCCTGGCCTGCGACGAGGTCGAGCTGAGTCAAGAGGGTGAGGGGGTTGTTGTGCACCGCGTTGCCGGCAGCGAGCTGGGTACGGCGCGTCTGCATGCGCCCAGGCGGAAAAAGAAACTGCTAGAGCAGCTGCGTGACAATGAGCGCGTATTTATCGACACGCCGTTGCCACTGATGTTCGGTAAAGACGCGCACCGTTCGCGTATTCACCGCCCTGTGTATCGTGATCTGGTGGTGGTAAAGCGCTTTGATGCGGAAGGACGGGTGATCGGTGAGCTGCGTTTTTATGGGCTCTATACCTCGCCGGTGTTCGACACGGCGCCCGCCACCATTCCCATGGTGCGACTCAAGGTGGCGGCGGTGATCGACCAGACCGGTTTCGAGCCGGGCGGCCACAGCAGCAAAGAGCTGCTACAGGTGATTAAGGATCTACCCCGAGAGGAACTTTTTCTAGCCACACCGGATGTGCTCTTCGATACGGCACTGGGTATCTTCAACCTGCAGGAGCGGCGTAAGGTGCGGTTGTTTGTACGCCCCGATCCCTGCGGTAAATTTTTCTCCTGTCTCTATTACGCTCCGCGTGATATCTACAGTACCGATCTGCGCCGTAGGGTACAGCGGGTGTTGGAGCAACATTTCAACTCACTCGATACCGAGTTTACCACCCATTTTTCCGAGTCGGTGCTGGCCCGGACCCATTTCGTTCTCAAAGTAGACCCTAACTTGTGTCCTGAATGGGATGTGCAGGCGCTGCAGGCGCAGGTGATCGAGACCTCCCGCGCCTGGGATGAAGATCTGCACCATGCCCTGATCGAACGTTGCGGTGAAGAACAGGGTAACCACTTTATCAGCCTCTATCGGGGTGCTTTTTCGAGTGCCTATCGGGAACACTTTACTCCCAGT
>SDWN01000569.1 GCA_004195305.1 Neptunomonas sp.
TTGCGGCCTACCTGGTCGAAGAGCTGGGTCGGGAACGGTTTGAGTTTATCTCCAGTAAATATGCGGCTGAACTTGCGAATGCGTTTAAGCGGACGCTGGACGAGAGTACCTGGCGCCAGTACCTGTCAGCACTGGATAAGCTAAAAGGGCGGGTCGCCGAGCGCTGGAATCTGACGTTCTCCTGGCTGCAGGCGTTGGTCAACAATAAGCAACTGCAACAGTTTGAGCACTATATCCCCGAAGTCGTCGCGATGATCAATGCTGACGGCCGCCTGAGCCGCCGCGCAACCCAGGCAGATCTGGAGGTGCGCGTTGGCGGCCTGCTGGGCGAGCACCCGACGATCGTTGCCGACGCCAGCGATCGCGTCATCAGTTTCTCTCTGGATGGCTTTCTGCAGCGCCTGGAACGGCATCGCCAGGAGATCGTGCCGGGTTACCACCGCTACCTCAACCTGCGCGGGCAGATTATCAA
Organism: Neptunomonas sp.; assembly: GCA_004195305.1. Taxonomy (GTDB): domain Bacteria; phylum Pseudomonadota; class Gammaproteobacteria; order Pseudomonadales; family Balneatricaceae; genus Motiliproteus. The sequence goes on from SDWN01000569.1 coordinate 473, forward strand.
CGACAGCAGGCGCGCGCTGCGGATCGAAGAGTTCAAAGCCAAACCGTTGAGCTCCTTTGTCCGCAATCGCTTGATCAACGAATCCTACCTGCCGCTGATCGGGGACAACCTGGCCAAGCAGATGGGCACTGTCGGTGAGAACAAGCGTAGCGACCTGATGGGCTTGTTGATGATGATCTCGCCACCGGGGTACGGTAAGACCACGCTAATGGAGTACGTTGCCGATCGCCTCGGGCTGATCTTTATGAAGATCAACTGCCCTTCGCTGGGTCACGATGTGCTCTCTCTTGATCCGGCCCAGGCCCCTAACGCGACCGCCCGCCAGGAGCTGCATAAGTTGAATCTGGCGCTGGAGATGGGCAGTAACGTGATGCTCTATCTGGATGATATTCAGCATACAGACGCCGAATTCCTGCAAAAATTCATCTCTCTCTGCGACGGCACGCGGCGGATCGAAGGGGTATGGAAAGGTAACACCCGCACCTACGATATGCGCGGTAAGAAATTTTGCGTGGTTATGGCGGGCAACCCCTACACCGAATCGGGCGAAGCCTTCAGAGTCCCGGATATGCTGGCTAACCGGGCCGATATCTACAACCTCGGCGATATCCTCGGCGGTATGGATGAACAGTTCGCACTGAGTTATATCGAAAACGGCCTCACCTCCAACGCGGTACTCGCGCCGCTTGCCACCCGCGAGATGGGCGACGTGTATAAACTGATCGACATGGCCAAAGGTGCCAGCATCGCGACCACCGATCTGAGTCATCAATACAGCGGGGCCGAGATCAACGAGATCAAGGGCGTATTACAGAAGCTGTTCGTGGTCCAGGACGTAGTACTCAAGATCAATCAGCAATATATCGCCTCCGCCGCCCAGGACGATAAGTACCGGACCGCCCCCTCGTTCAAACTCCAGGGCAGCTATCGCAACATGAACAAGATGGCAGAGAAGGTCTCAGCCATCATGAATGACGCAGAACTGCGGCAGATGATTACCGACCATTATCTCGGCGAAGCACAGTTATTGACCGCGGGGGCTGAAGAGAACCTGCTTAAACTGGCCGAACTGCGGGGCGATATCAGCGCCGCAGAACAGTCGCGATGGGATGAGATCAAGCAGGCGTTTCTGCGCAATAAAGCCATGGGCGGCGACGACACCGATGTGGGAAGCAAGCTGGTGGCGCAGTTGGTAGACCTGGTCAACGGGGTGCAGCAGCTAGGCGTTATTGCCAATAGCAGCATGGCAGCGACCGCGCAACTTGCCGCCTCTGGACAACCTGACGATACCGCCAAACTCAGCCAGGAGATCGCCCGTTCGCTGGATCGACTCGGCGCACAACTGAGCGATAACAGCCCCGCTGTTAATATCGTTAATCAGCCGGTACCGGGTCTCGACAAGATACTGAGAGTGCTTGCCTATACCTATAAAAACAGCATGCTGGCGCTGGTCGAGGGGATGGACAAAAAATTTGAGTTTGATAAAAAAACCCAGAATGAGATCGAAAAAATATCTGCAAAACTGATGGCTCAGGATCCGGACATGGGGGATCTGGACGAAAACTAAGGCGCCTGCGAATAAGTCAGTTACGCCTCTGGCCGCTCTAGAATCCGCAGCAAGCACTGCGGACTTGTGGTCGAGCAATAACGTTGCATACTCAAACCGATGCACTCACTCGCTATACGCCCATAGCCGTCACAGAACTCCTGCGAACAATCCCTGTTCGCCAGAGACATAGAAGCGGACGTTGATCTCGCTATCCTTAGCCCCTTGCGGCTGGGCCTGCGCCAAAGTGGCCATATCGATCTGATAGTCAGATTTGCCGAAATAGCGCCGCTGCCATTATCCCAGCAGCGATTGCTGGCAGAGGCTTTTTCAGCAGCAACATGGTGATAGCGGTGGTCAATAACGCCAGTCGTGCGCCGTTGTCTCCATTAATCGCTAGCGGTGTAAGAAGTGCGACCAATACCGAGCCGGACATAGCACTGATGAACTGTTGTACCCGATAGCTAATAGGTACAAACGACATCACAAAAACGCCCCCCCAACGGGTCGCCAGCGTCACTGCTGCCATGATTAAAATGACGATAAG
>SDWN01000571.1 GCA_004195305.1 Neptunomonas sp.
TTTGCATTTTGGCAGCGTTGCCGCCTTGTCTGCGTTTATTGAAGCCCGATTGGAGCGTAGCGATAGCGGCTGCGAAACCTGTCGTATTCGCAATCTTTGTTCGGGCGGTTGTTATCACGAACGTTATGCCAAACATGGCGATCCTGCCGTTCCTGCGTATCACTACTGTGACCTGCTGCGCGACTGGATCGATTTTGGTATTGAGGTCTACAGCCGAATCATGGTCGAAAACCCCGACTTTTTTGATGCGTACGTTACTCCCAGGAGGAGTTCTTAATCATGAAACATCTCAAATCTATTAATAAAAAAGCCAAGATGTTGGATCAGGCGACGAATGCCTCAGAGCGGGACGAGGTAGTTGCGATGCAAACCGTCGTCGGTTGTACCGGGGTGACTGATCCCGGCTGGGAGGTGGATCCGTTCGGCGGATTGGGTTCGCTGTGTCAGCCGATGGAGTCCGACCTGTACGGTTGTGCCGACGCCTGTTGGTGGCCCGCGCAGGTGCCGGACACCATGAGCAGCCATCCTAATTGGGGCGCGGATGTGGCTAAGGCCAATCAAGACTGGCGCAAACTTGATGGTATTTTCCCGGAAGACGACAAATGAGGAATAACCCTGTGAACCTTACTCATCGATTCAGCACTTTATTCAACCCACTATTCAGCAACAACCGTGGGATCGGACTGGGGATGGCAGCGGTGCTTGGTGCTGCGGCGCTGTTATCCGGCTGCGCATCTGTCAAGCAAACAACGGCGGCCTCAACCGCCAGCCCGCAGGAGTATCTGTTAACGGTCACCCGTCCGAATCAGCTGCAAGTGATCGATATGCAGACCGATACTCTGGTGCGGCGCTGCGATATCCCCGGCACATTTGGGGGCCAGATTGCGTTATCGCCCGACAACCGGATCGCCTACATCCTCAGCAACGGCATGGAGAATGTGTACGGGCTGAATATACAAACCTGTGACCTGGTGTTTTCTGCATTCCAGTCCAGCGAGGATATCAAGGTCAAAACTTTCGTCTCGATCTCGGTCAGCAGCGATGGCAAAGAGCTGTATACGGTGCAGAATCCGGTCAAACTACTCAAAGACGAGTTTCAGGTGATGCCGCCGGTGCTGGCGGTGTTCAATACGGCTGACGGCATCAATGCCAAGCCGGTGCGCAGCTTCCCCGTGGACCGACGCATCACGACCATCGCCGCGGCTGCCAACGGTGAGGTGTTCCTCGGCGGCGGTGATCTGAAGGCGATCAACCCGAAGACCGGCAAGATTCGGATGGTCAATGCGCTGCAAAGCGAGAATCGTCCGCGCTGGCTGACGCCTGACGCCTTCGCGATGTTCAATCTGGGCGAGCAGGCCAATGAATATATCCTGCCCTATGTCACGGCCGAGTTCAGTGACGACAGCATGAACTTCGAAACCGCTGCCTGGTGGTGGGGGATGAACCGGGTGGATCTGGCGACCGGCAAGAGCGAGCGGATGGAGTTTGCACCCTTCGAGTTCATCATCTTTAACATCGTGGCCGATCCGAACGACAAAAACACGGTCTACGGTGCGTTCAACACGTTGTCCAAGCATGATGTGAAAAACAAGAAGGTGCTAGGGGTGAAAAACCTGGATCACACCTACTACAACATCAACATCTCCGGAGACGGCAAGCGGCTCTATATCGGTGGCACCTCCAGTGATATCTCGATCCACGATCCTGACACGCTGGACAAGATCGGTAGCATCCAACTCTCGGGCGATATGTCCACCGCTGACCTGCGGGTGGCTAAGCTAACTAACTAGCTACCAGTCACCTTGCCATCGAAGCCGCCACGGTTACGTCTGTGGCGGCATTTGACCCGCGCGCCAGCGATTTTTATCGTTGCCATCGACCTGAAACACCCTCCCGACGTTGCTGTGGCGCTGGTCGGGTCTATGCTCGGGATGGGCAAGTGCATGGACTGAGAGGCCTTGGAGTGGGTTAGTAGGACCACGAGAATATACCCCCATGGGCCGTTCACGGCTAACGCTGAGGTCTACATCACGTCCCGCTGGCGCTCTTTAATGGTTGCCGCCTCTCTCCGCTTACGGCCTATTCACCTCTATCGGCTAAGAGCTCCCTCACCGCTATGCGCTAAGGGCTCCCCCAGCTCCTTTTGGACTGACCGCTCGCCGCGCTATGCCAGCATACAGCGGGATCTAAATACTTTAGAATCGCTATTTTTTGACACTCAACCACTGGGGCCATAGTGTCAGTCGGTCAGTTGTAAGGGGAGAGAGTTATGGCGGTCTACGAAATTCAGCATCCATTGATACAGCATAAGCTGGGACTGATGCGCAAAGAGGGCATTAGCACCAAGCACTTTCGCGAACTGTCGTCTGAAATCGGTAATTTGCTGACCTATGAAGCGACCCGGAATCTGGAAACCGAGCCGAAGCAGATCACCGGTTGGACCGGCGAGATGATGATGGTAGAGCATATCAAAGGTAAAAAAATCACCGTGGTGCCTATTTTACGTGCCGGTCTGGGGATGCTCGACGGCGTGCTGCAGCTGTGGCAGCCACTGGGCATCGG
>SDWN01000313.1 GCA_004195305.1 Neptunomonas sp.
TTTCATGCTCCATCGCCGGTCGGGATTTAACGATCACAAGCGCAATCGCCACCCCCACAACAACCAGCAACGGCAGCGCCCAGAAGCGGCCAAGCCAGGTACGCGCCGGGGTAGTCTGACTCATGCTCGAGCTCCTTGAATAAATAGTTGATAGATGTGATCGGCCCAACGACTGCTGGAAATATCAGCCACGCTGATACTCCAAGCCTGTTCCCGCACCGGAGCAAGCATAAACGGGGTCAGGGTCAGACTGATCAATGAAAAGGCCGCCCATTTGGGATCCAGGTCTTGGCGCAACCGTCCGGCCTGCTGCTGGGTATCTATCAGCTGCGGCAGCAGCCTGGCCATACGTTTGGGCATCAGTTCAATAAAAGCCTGCTGCAGCTGACTGTCGCCGCTCAGCACCTCATCGATCAGCAGCCGAATCACCGGTGGATTTTGGGCGAAAAACTCCAATGAGGTCGCAATAAAGGCCTTGATAGGGTCAGGAGCGCTCAATACTGCCTGAAAGGCGCTCAGCTGTTGTGTAGCGAGGCGCTCCAACAATGCCAGGAACAACCCCTGCTTATCACCGAAGTAATATTTGATCATCGCCGACTGAGTAGCCGCGGCATCGGCCAGATCGCGGATGGTGATACCGCGATAACTCTTGTATCGCAATAGTTCAAAGGCCGCATCCAACAGATCCTGTTTACGCTGGTGCTGCAATGCCGGGTCTGCAGGACGGCCGCGCTTTATGGTCTTTTGATAGGCGGTCACTGGGCTCATTAGAACGCGTCTTTCTATTTAATTAACCAATTGATAAGCAAATTCAGAATACGCCTGGATTAGCAGAGATGCAATCTGCACACTGATGTGCAGGGGTACTCCAGACCGCCCCAACTCAACCCAACCAGAGCACCATTGACTACAGCAAAAGCTTCATAAAAATCATTGAATGCGCTAATCTTCGCGTTGCATTCCCGCTGTCACTGTCGTGGTTAACTATTCTATGCATCGGAATGATGTGAAAGCTGTACGTTATCCCCGCAGGATGCGGAGCACCCCGCTCGCGCTTAGCTGGCTTTTTCTTTTTGCCTCCGGGGGGACAACACTGCTGGCGAACGCCAGCGAACGCCAGCTGCTGACGGAAGCCGATCAGCTGGTCGATATCCCGCTGGTCAGCTCGGCCACCCGGCTGTTACAGCACCGCTCCGAAGCACCCGCCTCCATCACCGTCATCGACCGGGAGATGATCGACGCCTCGGGGGCGCAGGAGATCCCGGATCTGTTCCGGTTAGTACCCGGATTTCAGGCCTACCAGGTCAACGGCCACAGGTTTGGGGTGACCTCCCATAGCGCCGGTGAAAGCCTTCCCGGACGCCTGGAGGTGATGATCGACGGACGCTCGGTCTATCTGCCCGCGTCATCTTCAGTGGACTGGCGTTCGCTGGGGATCGGCCTCAGCGATATCGATTCTATCGAGGTGGTGCGCGGCTCTAATGTGCCGACCTACGGCTCCAACGCCTTTCTTGGCGCTATTAATATCATCACCCGCAGCGCGTTTAAGGACCGGGGCTCGCGCATCGTCGCTGTAAGCGGCAGTGAAGATTCAGCCAGGGTTGAACTGAATCACAACGATAGCTTTGGCAATCATGGCCTGCGCCTGTCTGCCGGTTACCTGCAGAACGACGGTTTTGGTGTCGATGATGCGGGCCGGGGACGTTACGTGAATCTTCGCACGACCTCCACCCCGACCCTGAGCGACACCCTCGACCTGCAGCTAGGCTTTAGCCAGGGCAAAGCGGGTATCGGTGTCGCCTTTCTGCCGATTCTGGATCGCAGCTATCGCGCCCATTACCAAACCCTGACCTGGAGCCGCGACCTGAACGACGCGGACAATCTGCGGATACAGCTGTATCACAACTACTTCTAAGGGGAGATGGACCAAGCCCTGCTCTCAGAAGCCTTTGGCGCCGACTTATTGAGTCTGCTCAAGATCCCCGACGAGCCCTTCAATCCCAATATCGAGATAGGCAACACCGAGCGATTTGACCTGGAGCTGCAACACCAGCTCCGCCTGTTCCCCGATCTGCGTGCGGTCTGGGGCATGGGCGTACGCCAGGACCGGGGTGAATCCGAGGCGCTGTTCAACACCCCAGCCACGATTACAGACAACCAGTGGCGACTGTTCGCAAACCTGGAGTGGCGTACCAGCGACCAGCTGGTATGGAACCTGGGTGCGATGACCGAACACCACAACTCCGCTGGAATCAAGACCTCACCCAAGTTGGCACTGAACATCCAGCTCGATCGCCATCACATGCTACGCGCCAGCTATACCCTGGCTTACCGGATGCCCTCTCTGCTGGATACCAATCAGGACGCCCGCTGGACCCACAGCGACGGCACGCGCTTAGCCCAGCTGCTCGATACCGATCCGAACCTGCAGCCGGAGGAAAACCGAACCCTTGAGCTGGGTTACCTGGGAACCCTTCCCGCGCTTAAACTCGACATCGACCTGAAACTCTTCCACGAACAGGTGACCCGGGGTCTCGGCACGGTCTTC
>SDWN01000318.1 GCA_004195305.1 Neptunomonas sp.
CTCTTCTTTGACGACAGTCTTGCGACGGCGACGGATCAGGCCTGAGCCGATACGCTCTTCCTTGACCTTGACTTCTACAGTCTCGTCTACCGGTGCTGCGTCAGCCTGGTTCGACTGAGACGACTCGAACTTGAGTGCCACCTCTTCTTCCAGTGCACTCATATGGTTCTTGACCTCAATGCCGGCCTGATTAAGTTTGTCAACAATCTCTTTGTTGTCCAGACCCAATTTAGTCGCCAATTCATAAACACGAATTTTAGCCATCAACTTTCCCCTGAGATATCCTGATAACGGTACAGATCATGAAGAAATGCTTCCGCCAACTTTCCATCGGGCAAACCCACGACACTTCTTTCCGCACGCCCGAGTATGCGGCCAAGCTCTACTTTGTCGAATAATTTCGTTGTTACTATATCTTGGTGCTCAGCTTTGCGCCTGACCTTCTCACCAATTTGTTGCGAGATGTCCTTGGCCAGAATGACAACAGCCAACGGTTTCCTGCGGCTCAACGCGTCCAGCACGGCATTACTGCCAGCTACAAATTTCGCAGATTTTCTCGCCATGCCTAATAGACTGGCGAGATGAGCAAGAAGCTCCTGCCCGACGGCCTCAATAAGGCTATCATTGGCAACGGGCTCACAACTCCTGCGAAAAGCCCGGTCAAACTGTTTTCTCTGCACAGCCGTCTCAATGCAGGTTCGGCTGTTACAAAGGTAAGCACCACGGCCCGGCAAGCGACTTTTTAAGTCCGCCAGCACCTCACCCTCCGGCGAACAGACGAAGCGTATCAGCTCTGCCTGGTCTTTGACCTGGCGACAGCCCATACACGTTCGCTGCGGTTGCCGTCGGCCTTGTGTCACGCTTACTCCGCGTTCTCGTCAGCAGCATTCTCGACAGCGGACAGCTCTTCAACTCTGGCCTCAAGAGCACGTGTAACAGTGACTCTTGTTTCACCTTCAGCCATGGTGGTCAACTGCTCAGCTGACTCTGCCGTTTTAATAAATGTAATGGCGTCCTTGGCGGTCATGGCACTGAGAAGCTCAGCAGCCTCTGCTTCCTCTGCTTCCTCTGCAGCGTCATTATTGCTACCACCGCCAGTAAGCTCATCGAGCTCGGCTTCGGCCGCACGGGTTTCACTCATAATATCAATCTTCCAGCCGGTCAGCTTGGCAGCAAGACGAACATTCTGCCCTTTCTTGCCGATGGCCAGAGAGAGCTGATCATCAGGAACAATCATCTCTAGCGACTCTTCATCATTGTCAACGTAAACACGGGTCACCTCGGCCGGCGAGAGCGCTGAGCAGGCGAAGCGAGCGATGTCCGGCGTCCAGTTGATGATGTCGATCTTTTCACCACGCAGTTCAGAGACAACATTCTGGACACGAGCGCCACGCATACCAACACAGGCACCAACTGGATCAATTCTTGAATCTAATGAGTTAACTGCCACTTTAGCGCGCGAGCCTGCGTCACGAGCACCCCAACCTGGCCCCGCTGGAAGCCGATCTTAAGCGCCTGCTTAGCGCCTGGTTCGATATCGGGTTGCTGCAGCTCGAGCAGATCAGCTGGAAATCCAGCGCCGAGTTACTGGAGAAACTGATCGCCTATGAGGCGGTCCATGCGATTCAGAGCTGGAGCGATCTGAAAAATCGCCTCGGCAGTGACCGACGCTGCTTTGCCTTCTTTCACCCCAACATGCCCAACGAGCCGTTGATCTTCGTTGAGGTCGCCCTGGTCAACGGCCTGGCAGACAGCGTCCAGCAACTGCTGGATGAAGCGGTGCCGGCGCTGGATACCAATACCGCAGACACCGCCATCTTTTACTCGATCTCCAATGCCCAACAGGGGCTGGCGGGCATCAGCTTTGGTAACTTCCTGATCAAGCGCGTGGTCACGCTACTGAAACAGCAGCTGCCGCAGCTGAAACACTTTTCCACCCTGTCGCCAATTCCGGGGTTCTGTCAGTGGCTGTACAGCACAGACGCAGAGCAGCTAGGCACGCTGCCCGGCGGCCAGGCCTGGCTCAACAGCCCGCATTTTATCGAACACGGGGCGCATGCAAACCCCACTCCGGAGCAAAAACAGGCGCTGCAGCTCGCACTGCAGTCGACCCTACAATCGACCCTACAACAGGATCAGCCCCAGGCGCTTGCTCAAGAACAACAAGAACTACAACAGGCGCTGCAGAGCCTGGCCGTGCATTACCTGTGTCAGCAAAAGCGCAACGCGCTCTACGCCCGCGACCCAGTAACTCATTTCCATCTCAGTAACGGCGCTCAGATCGCCCGCCTCAACTGGATGGCTGACAGCTCCGGCAAGGGACTGCAGCAGTCCGCCGGGATGATGGTGAACTACCTCTACGAGCTGCCCAAGATCGAGAGTCGCAGCCAGCAGTACACCGCCGCCGGCAAAATTGCCCTGGCGGCAGGATTAACCAAACAACTGAAACGATCGCGCTATTAACCTGGTGGACAAATAGGTTCCATACCTATCTGTCCATCGCCCCGGAAATCTGGCGCAGTTGCGTGGAACTGCTTGATTTACCG
>SDWN01000320.1 GCA_004195305.1 Neptunomonas sp.
GTTCTGGCGGCAGGCCCAGGCGGCAAAGAGCTATGGATCCTTGAGCCTCAAGATGGCGCTAAACCCGGCATGCGAGTCGGTTAACGACTGCTAAACCACAAGTAGTCAACAGATAGGCGGCCGCAGCCAACGCAAACAAGGCGTTCTGGGCTGCCCGCCTTGTTTCCAACGGCCTGTCTGCTGCGCCTCTTAGCAGGCTGCTGAAAGCGTTAGCGAGGCCGCCGAGACTAGGCAAAAACTACCGAAAAAGCGCAGTTTATAGCTATAAAAGAGTATTTTGAGGTCGTTTTTAACGACGTATCAGCAGCGTAGGTAGATTTTCAACAGCCTGCAAGCGCTCTAACCCGGATATTTCATGAAGGGATCGAAATTTCTGGATTCGCTAACTAAGCAGTTGGCGCTATCTCCTGCATCCATGCCGTCGTGTGGGCCAGCCGACTTTGGCCATTTTTTGTTAATAGAACCACTATTAGCCTCAAAATAGTTCGATAACTGTCTCAAATCGGCCTCCACTCGCCGCAACCGGTCAAGTCCGACAGACAGCCCTCACTGTACTCCACCACAGAACTACTCCTTTTACTTAACCTCAGAATTTTGGCATGCCCTAGGGTTTATATAGCTCTAGATTTAACAAATATGCGCACAAGCACGCTACGAACGACTTCCACTCCGTATATTTAATGCTATCCTAAGCCGGAACAAATATTGACGTTTATGAGGCAGGATAACGCTACTATGAAAGCAACGTGTAGACAGTGGTCAATCGCGATGAGCCTAGCAGTTGTACTGACGGGTTGCTCGGGCAACGCTTATCTCCCTCTCCCTACTTCTCTATCGAAACAACCGTTCACCACCGATCCTGACCAGTACAGCTACTTGGTCGGTCCTGGCGACAGTTTGAACATTTTTGTCTGGCGTAACCCGGAGGTATCCCAGAGTGTTACGGTTCGCCCAGATGGGATGATCACCACACCACTGGTTGAAGACATTCCGGTCAGCGGACTGACGCCAACTCAGATCGCCCGCCTGATCGAAGAAAAACTCAGCATCTATATTAAAGAGCCGATCGCCACTGTATTAGCCAGTGGCTTTATCGGCCCCTACTCCGAACAGGTTCGAATCATCGGTGAAGCCAGCCAACCGCAATCGCTACCCTACCGGGAAGATATGACCCTGCTCGATGTGATGATCAGCGTCGGCGGCTTAACTGAATTCGCCAATGGCAATGGTGCCAGCGTGGTCCGCATTGTTGAAGGAGAGCAGCGCCAGTATAGCGTCCGCCTGCACGACCTGGTCCGCGGCGGTGACATCAACGCCAATGCCGACATTCTGCCTGGGGATATCGTTATCATTCCTGAAGCTTGGTTCTAAACGCAGGAAGCGACCACTATGCAAGATATTTTAGACCAACTAAAAACACTGGTTCTTGGGGTGTGGCTGCACCGCTGGGTCGCCGTGCTCATCGCCTGGCTAGTGTGTTTGATCGGCTGGCCATTTGTGCTCAAGTTTCCGGACCAGTTCCAATCCCAAGCCAAGATCTATGTCGACACTCAGTCATTACTGTCGCCGTTGCTGCGGGGACTCACGATCCAGACTAACCCGACCCAGCAAGTGCAGCTGATCGTTAAAACCCTGTTTACCCGACCCAACCTGGAAAAAGTTGCCCGGCAAGCCGATCTGGATATCAAAGCAAAAGATAATAGCGAGTTCGACCTGATCATCGCCGAGCTTCAATCCGGGCTTAAACTCAACAAGGCGGGTCGCGATAACATCTACCATATTGCTTATTCCAGCAGCTCTGCCAACGAAGCCAAAAACGTGGTTCAAGCCACCCTGACCACACTGGTAGAAAACACCCTGGGGGATAATCGGACGGATTCAGATTCAGCAACAGCGTTTCTCGATCGCCAGATCCAGGAGTATGCAACCCGCCTGAACGAGGCCGACAATCGTCTTAAAGAGTTTAAGAAAGCCAATTTTGAGCTGATGAGCAACGATGGTTACTACAGCCGCATCCAGAGCCTCAAAGCCACCATCGCCAGCGTCAACCTCGAACTCAACGAGTCTAAAACACGTTTAAAATCGACCACACAACAGCTTGCCGGAGAACAGCCGACGTTCGGCATCATGCAGGACAGCTTTATCCCCCAGTTCGGCGTCAGTTCCAGCTTTGACAACCGGATTAGCACATTGGAAAACAACCTTGATGAGCTCCGGCTCAAATACACCGATATCCATCCGGACATCAAAGAGACCCAGCGAATTATCGATGACCTAAAACGCAAACGTGATCTGGAACTGGAGGAGCGCCACAAGGAAACCGCGCTGATCAACAGTCAACGCGGCGGCAGTAGCGGTCTGAACGAAAACCCAGTTTATCAAGAACTTAAGCTGACCCAGGCACGCGAACAATCTAACGTCAGCTCGCTCGAAGTACGCCGCAGCACCTTCAATGCGCAGCTCAAGGCTCTTGAATCAAAAATAAACAGCATTCCAGATATCGAAGCCGAACTGAAAGCGCTGGATCGCGGTTACCAGATCACCCA
>SDWN01000570.1 GCA_004195305.1 Neptunomonas sp.
AGATGTGTATAAGAGACAGGCTCACTCACGCGTCAGAGCTTCCTGCACCTGAACCGCCGAGCAACCGATCCAGCATCGCGATCACCTCATCCACCCGGATCGAATCCATCACATCCGGGCTGCGCACCCGTTTGCCCCAGCTGATCGCATCGACATCGCAACCAAAGGTTTTGCGCACCCGATCCGGATAGGCATCGACCACCCACTGGCGGCTCAGATAGGGCCCGGTGCGGTCCGGATTGGAGCTTGCATACAGACCCAACGCGGGGGTCCCGGTCGCCGTTGCCATATGCATCGGCCCGGAATCAGGCCCCATCACCAGGCGCGCATTCTCGATCAGTGCCAGCAACTGCTTCAACGACGTCTTGGCGATCAGATTCAGCGGCGGATGCTGGCATAGCTCGCCCAGCTGCCGCCCGTATTGATGCTCCAGCTCGGTGTTGCCTCCGCTCAGCACCGTACGCACCCCATACTGGCTCCAGGCGTGATCGATCACCTGGGCGTAGCCCTCTACCGACCAGTTGCGAAAATTACGAATCCGCTGGCTGGAGCAGGGACTGATCACCAAATAATCGCCCTCGCCCACCAGCTGCTGGGTTTCAGCGCGATCCTGCGGCGTAATCGGCATCCTCCATTCTAATTGCTCAGCCTCGGCACCGCAGGCACGCACGAAATCCATAAATCCATCGAGGACGTGCTTTCGCGGATTGGCGGCAATTTGTCGATGGGTGAACCAGCGCTGATTATCCTTGGCTCTTTCCGCATCAAAACCCAGCCGTACCTGAGCCCGAATCGCTAGCGACACCAGACTCGAGCGCAGCGCTGCCTGCATGTGCAGCAACAGATCAAAACGCTGCCCTTTAAGCTGACGGCGCAGCGCGAAAATCCCCTTAAGCCCGGTTTTCTTGTCATAACTGAGCAGTTCGACACCGTCCAGGCCTTCAAGCAGGCGCAGTTCGGTCTTGCCTACCACCCAGGTTATGCGACAATTGGGCCACTGCCGCTGCAAAGCTCGAACGGCAGGCACCGCGTTACAGACATCACCCAATGCTGAGAGTCGCAGAATACAGATTGACTCAGGGGCACGCCCCAGCAGCGGAGAGATTGCCTGAGCATCTGAAGTACCGGTAAGGTTCACGAATGAATTTCCAAATTATTGAGCAGGGTCACGCCACGCTACTGGTGGCGCCGGAGTTAGTGGGCCATATTACCCCATCTTGGTTTGATCTCAACTGGTGGCGCAGTCGGGGGGTGGCAATCGACTCCGCGCCCGGTCGCGGTGAAAGCTACTTTTTACACTATCGCGAACTGGCTCTGAACCTGGTCTGGCGCCATTACAAGCGCGGTGGTCTGGTGGCCAAGCTAAGCGAAGACCGTTACCTCTGGGCCGGTTTAACCCAGACCCGAGCCTACCAGGAGTTCACCCTGACCGCCGAACTGCATGCACGTGGTCTGCCGGTTCCCCGCCCTCTCGCGGCCCAGGTGTTGCGTGACGGGCTCAGTTACCGCGCGGACTTCGTCACCGAGCGTCTGCCCGAGGTCAAATCGATGGCGGACCGGCTCGAGTCCAATCTGCAACAGTTCCCCTGGCACGAGGTTGGCAAAACCATCGCCCGTTTCCACCGTCAGGGACTCGATCATGTGGATCTGAATATCCGCAACATTCTGCTTAACAGCAACGATCGGGTGTTCCTGATCGACTTCGATCGCTGCCGCCTGCGCCAACCGCAACAGGCGTGGCAGCAAGGCAATCTGAACCGGTTGCTACGCTCACTGCAGAAGCTGTTTCCGCATCAGAATCACGATCCGCACTGGCAGCGTTTACTGACGGGTTACAAGGAGGGCTGAGCCCTGATCAATATTTATTACCCTCATCGTATTAACCCGGCGGGTTAATAAAAGACGCAAGGATGCGTCTTCATGGGGCGAAGACCCATGCGAGCCCCGGTAAATCAAGCAGTTCCACGCAACTGCGGCAGATTTCCGGGGCAATGGACAGATAGGTATGGAACCTATTTGTCCACCAGATTAATAGTTTAAAGCGGCGACAGGGCAATTCCCTTTTCTGACGCGGATGACTACAATCTCTGCTTTATTTGAAGATGTCAGGACTGCGCCTGGCAGCAATAATTACAAAACCCTTTAAGTACAATTTTCTGACTCTATTTCTGAGGTAGCATCATGTCTGCGTTTGGTACGGTATTCATGCCTGAAATGGCGATCTCCTGGTTCGACGGGTCACAGTGGAGCGCTGCGCAGATGGTCCCGAGCAACAGCATTCAACTCCACCCCGGTGCCCATGTGCTGCACTACTCCAGCACCTGCTTCGAAGGCATGAAGGCATTCCGTCATGCGGACGGCTCTACCCAAATCTTCCGCATGCCCAGCGGCCTGGAGCGTTTTGCCCAGAGCGCACGATTACTGGCGCTACCCGAGGTCGACACAGCCGCAACCGCCAAGACTGTCTCTTATACACATCT
>SDWN01000828.1 GCA_004195305.1 Neptunomonas sp.
CTGGACAAAGACGATATCCTTGCGGTTCTGAAGACGCTGATCGGCATCCGTAACGGCCAAGGTATCGTGGATGACATCGATCACCTCGGTAACCGTCGGGTACGTTCCGTCGGTGAGATGGCTGAGAATCAATTCCGGGTAGGTTTGGTTCGGGTCGAGCGGGCAGTGCGTGAGCGCCTGTCGATGGCCGAGTCTGATGGCCTGATGCCACAGGATCTGATCAATGCCAAGCCGGTTGCTGCGGCGGTCAAAGAGTTCTTTGGCTCCAGCCAGTTGTCCCAGTTTATGGATCAGAACAACCCGCTGTCGGAAGTTACCCACAAGCGGCGTGTATCTGCTCTCGGCCCGGGTGGTCTGACCCGTGAGCGTGCTGGCTTTGAAGTCCGTGACGTGCACCCGACTCACTACGGTCGAGTGTGTCCAATTGAGACGCCTGAAGGTCCGAACATCGGTCTGATCAACTCGTTGGCAACCTACGCCCGTACCAATAGCTATGGTTTCCTCGAGAGTCCGTATCGAAAGGTTATCGATGGTCTGGTTACCGATGAGATCGTGTTCCTGTCGGCGATCGATGAGGCTGATCATGTGGTTGCCCAGGCTAACGCCAACATGGACGCCAATAATCGTCTGATTGATGATCTGGTTGCTGTGCGGCATCTGAATGAATTTACCGTAATGCCACCTGCCAAGGTGACATTTATGGATGTTTCGCCACGTCAGGTTGTCTCGGTGGCGGCATCGCTGATTCCGTTCCTGGAGCACGACGATGCTAACCGCGCCCTGATGGGCTCGAACATGCAGCGTCAAGCCGTTCCGACCCTTCGGGCGCAGAAGCCGCTGGTCGGTACCGGGATGGAGCGTAACGTTGCGCGTGATTCCGGCGTTTGCGTGGTCGCTAACCGCGGTGGTGTGATCGAGTCTGTTGACGCCGGCCGTATTGTGGTGCGGGTCAACGATGATGAGGTTGTCGCCGGTGAGGCGGGTGTGGATATCTACAACCTGACCAAATACGTGCGCTCCAACCAAAACACCTGTATCAACCAGCGTCCGCTGGTGCGGATCGGTGAGCCGATTGCGCGTGGTGACATCATGGCTGATGGCCCCTCGGTGGATATGGGTGAGCTGGCGTTGGGGCAGAACATGCGCATCGCCTTCATGCCCTGGAATGGTTACAACTTCGAAGACTCGATCCTGATCTCCGAACGCGTGGTTGAAGAGGACCGTTTCACCACGATTCACATTCAGGAACTGACCTGTGTGGCGCGTGACACCAAGCTGGGATCTGAGGAGATCACCTCGGATATTCCCAACGTAGGTGAGGGCGCGCTGGGTAAGCTGGACGAGTCCGGCATCGTTTACATCGGTGCTGAAGTGGGCCCTGGCGACATTCTGGTCGGTAAGGTTACGCCTAAGGGGGAGACTCAGTTGACCCCGGAAGAGAAGTTGCTGCGTGCGATTTTCGGCGAAAAAGCCTCTGACGTAAAAGACACCTCGTTGCGGGTTAAAACCGGCACCAAGGGTACTGTTATTGATGTCCAGGTGTTTACCCGTGACGGCGTCGAGAAGGATGTGCGTTCGATCCAGATCGAAGAGGAGCAGCTGACCTCTATCCGTAAGGATCTTAACGACGAGTTCCGTATCGTTGAGGGCGCTACCTTCGAGCGACTGCAGAACGCGCTGGTTGGCGTAAAGGCCGATGGCGGCGCGGGCTTGAATAAAGACGAAACCATTACAGCCGAGTTCCTGGCAGGTCTGGCCAAGTCGGACTGGTTCAAGATTCGGGTGAGCGATGAGGCGCTGGCTGAGCAGATTGAGCGTGCCCAGCAGCAGCTAGCTGAGCGGCGTCAGCAGTTGGACGAAAAGTACGAAGACAAAAAACGTAAGCTACAGCAGGGTGATGATTTAGCGCCTGGCGTGCTCAAGATCGTTAAGGTCTACGTCGCCATCAAGCGTCAGCTTCAGCCCGGTGACAAGATGGCCGGTCGCCACGGTAACAAGGGTGTTATCTCTGCGATCAAGCCTGTTGAAGATATGCCTTACGACGAGAAGGGTCGTCCTATCGATATCGTCTTGAATCCGCTGGGTGTTCCGTCGCGGATGAACGTGGGGCAGGTTTTAGAAACCCACTTCGGTGCTGCGGCCAAAGGTTTGGGTGATCTGATCAATGATCTGCTCGAAGAGAAGGCCAAGATTGCCAAGATTCGCAAGCTGCTGAACCAGATCTACAACACCGTAGGTGGTGGACGTAAGGAAGATCTCGATTCGATGTCTGATGAAGCGATCTTCGAACTGGCGCGTAACCTGCGTCATGGTGTGCCGATGGCAACGCCAGCTTTCGATGGTGCTAAAGAGTCGGAGATCAAAGAGCTGCTCAGGATGGGTGGTATCAGCGACACCGGCCAGGTGACCCTGTTTGATGGCCGTACCGGCGATACCTTCGATCGTCCTGTAACCGTGGGTTACATGTACATGCTGAAGTTGAACCACCTGGTGGATGACAAGATGCATGCGCGTTCTACCGGTTCTTATAGTCTGGTTACTCAGCAGCCGCTGGGTGGTAAGGCGCAGTTCGGTGGGCAGCGCTTTGGTGAGATGGAAGTCTGGGCTCTGGAAGCATATGGCGCCGCCTACACTCTGCAAGAGATGCTGACTGTGAAGTCGGACGACGTTAACGGCCGTACCAAGATGTATAAAAACATCGTGGACGGAGACCATCGGATGGAGCCGGGCATGCCCGAGTCCTTCAATGTATTGGTCAAAGAGATCCGTTCGCTGGGTATCGACATCGAACTTGAAAACGAATAAGCAGCAGTTATCAAACAGACCAGGGTGGCCGGCAGCCGCCCTGGTCGTTAACTCCGGAAGGAGCGACGGCCGATGAAAGATTTGCTTAACCTGTTGAAAACGCAAAACCAGGTCAATGAATTCGATTCGATTCGAATTGGTCTGGCTTCGCCTGATTTAATCCGTTCTTGGTCCTATGGTGAGGTCAAGAAGCCGGAAACGATTAACTACCGAACGTTCAAGCCCGAGCGTGAAGGTTTGTTTTGTGCCAAGATTTTCGGCCCGGTAAAAGATTACGAGTGCTTGTGTGGTAAGTACAAGCGCCTTAAGCACCGTGGTGTTATCTGTGAAAAGTGTGGTGTAGAAGTTGCTTTGGCCAAAGTTCGACGTGACCGTATGGGGCATATCGAACTGGCTAGCCCGGTTGCCCATATCTGGTTTCTGAAGTCTCTGCCGAGCCGTATTGGCTTGCTGTTGGATATGACCCTGCGGGATATCGAGCGGGTGCTGTATTTTGAATCCTTCGTGGTCACCGAGCCGGGTATGACGACGCTGGAAAAGGGTCAGTTGCTGAACGACGAAGAGTACTTCGAGGCGCTGGAAGAGTTTGGCGATGAATTTGATGCCAAGATGGGTGCCGAAGCGGTCCAGACATTGCTGCGTGATCTGGATATGGACGCTGATATCGCCCAGATGCGTGAAGAGATCCCTAACACCAACTCAGAAACCAAGATCAAGAAGGTTTCCAAGCGGCTTAAGCTGATGGAGTCATTCGTGGCTTCCGGTAACCAGCCGGGCTGGATGATCATGGAAGTCCTGCCGGTACTGCCGCCAGATCTGCGTCCGTTGGTGCCTCTGGATGGTGGTCGTTTCGCTACCTCTGACCTGAATGACTTGTACCGCCGGGTGATCAACCGTAACAACCGTTTGAAGCGTCTGCTGGAGCTTTCTGCGCCTGATATCATCGTCCGCAACGAGAAGCGGATGCTGCAGGAGTCGGTTGATGCGCTGCTCGACAACGGTCGTCGCGGTCGTGCGATCACCGGATCCAACAAGCGTCCGCTGAAGTCCTTGGCCGATATGATCAAGGGTAAGCAGGGTCGTTTCCGTCAGAACCTGCTGGGTAAGCGAGTCGACTATTCGGGTCGTTCGGTTATCGTGGTAGGTCCTTACCTGCGTCTGCATCAGTGCGGTCTGCCCAAGAAAATGGCACTGGAGCTGTTCAAGCCGTTCATTTTTTCCAAGCTTGAGCTACGCGGTCTGGCAACTACCATTAAAGCGGCCAAGAAAATGGTCGAGCGCGAAACCGCCGACGTCTGGGATATCCTGGCTGAAGTGATCCGCGAACATCCGGTCATGCTTAACCGGGCGCCGACGCTGCACCGTTTGGGGATCCAGGCATTTGAGCCGGTACTGATTGAAGGTAAAGCGATTCAGCTGCATCCGCTGGTCTGTGCCGCCTATAACGCCGACTTTGACGGTGATCAGATGGCGGTACACGTGCCACTGACGATCGAAGCTCAATTGGAAGCCCGTGCGTTGATGATGTCCACCAACAACGTGCTGTCGCCCGCTAACGGTGAGCCGATCATCGTTCCTTCGCAGGACGTGGTTTTGGGTCTGTACTTTATGACCCGCGAGAAGATGAATGCCAAAGGCAAGGGAATGATTTTTGCTGACACAGCGGAAGTCAGTCGTGCTTACGGCGCCAAGATGGTTGAACTGCAGGCGCAGGTTAAGGTTCGTATCACTCAGACAGTTCGTGATCTACAGGGTGAGGTCAACGAGTTTACCAGTGTTGTCGACACCACGGTCGGGCGGGCGTTGTTATTCGATATCTTCCCTAGTGGTCTGCCGTTCGATCTGGCAAACCAGACGATGAAGAAAAAAGCGATCTCCAAACTGATCAACGAAGCCTACCGCCGCTGTGGCCTTAAGGCTTCGGTCATCTTTGCAGATCAGTTGATGTACACGGGCTTTGCTTATGCAACTCGCTCCGGTGCTTCGGTGGGCGTTAACGACTTCGTTATCCCGGATTCGAAGAAACCGATCATCGAGGAAGCCTACGCTGAAGTGAAAGAGATCGAAACCCAGTACGCTGATGGTCTGGTGACTCAGGGTGAAAAATACAACAAGGTAATCGACCTCTGGTCTCGTGCAAACGAGAAAGTTACCGAGGCGATGATGGCTGATCTGAAGGTTGATGACGTCGTTGATGCTGAGGGTAACGTAGTTTTGGGTGAAGACGGCAAGCCGCTGACCCAGGAATCGTTCAATTCGGTTTATATGATGGCCGATTCCGGCGCACGAGGCAGTGTGGCGCAGATGCGACAGCTCGGTGGTATGCGAGGCCTGATGGCTAAGCCGGATGGCTCGATCATCGAAACGCCGATTGTTGCCAATTTCCGTGAGGGCTTGAATGTACTTCAGTACTTCATCTCTACCCACGGTGCGCGTAAAGGTTTGGCGGATACCGCATTGAAGACGGCTAACTCCGGTTACCTGACCCGACGTCTGGTTGACGTTGCCCAGGATCTGGTGATTACCGATAGCGACTGTGGTACTGACAACGGGGTCCTGGTGGCGCCGATGATCGAAGGGGGTGACGTAACCGTGCCGCTGGGCGAGCGCGTGCTCGGTCGTACGGTCGCTGCCGATGTTGTCGACCCGTCTACCAATGAGACGCTGATTCCTGCCGGTACGCTGATTGACGAAACCTGGGTTCTTGGTCTGGAAACGGATACCCAGCTCTCCTCTATCGATGAGATCAAAGTACGCTCGGCAATCACCTGTGACGTACGTCACGGTGTCTGCTCGGCCTGTTATGGCCGTGATCTGGGTCGTGGGCATCTGGTTAACCGGGGTGAGGCAGTGGGTGTTATCGCGGCTCAGTCGATCGGTGAGCCGGGTACTCAGCTGACCATGCGTACTTTCCACATCGGTGGTGCGGCATCACGAGCGGCGGCTGTCGACAGTATTCAGGTTAAGAACGACGGTGTGATTCGTCTGCATAATCTTAAGTTCGTACAGAAGGCCGATGGCAACCTGGTTGCGACCTCGCGATCTGGTGAGCTCGGTGTAACCGATGAGCATGGTCGTGAGCGTGAGCGTTACAAGCTGCCTTACGGTGCCGTGATCAAGGTCAAGGATGGCGATACGGTCAATGGCGGCGATGTCGTTGCTGGCTGGGATCCGCACACCCACCCGATCATCGCTGAAGTTGCCGGTAAGATCGTCTTTACCGGGATGGAAGAGGGGCTGACTGTTAACAAGAAGACCGATGATCTGACCGGTTTGACCTCGGTCGAAGTTATCGATCCTTCTGCGCGTCCGGTCGCGGGTAAAGATCTGCGTCCGATGGTGAGCTTCGCCGACGATAACGGTTCTGAGTTGTGCCATCCCGGAACCGAGAGTCTGGTGCAGTACATGATGCCGGGCGATGCGGTACTGAGTATCGATGATGGTGGCGGTGTTCAGGTCGGTGACGTTATTGCGCGTATTCCCATGGAAGGCGCCGCTAACAAGGATATCACCGGTGGTCTGCCGCGCGTTGCAGATCTGTTCGAGGCGCGGAGGCCGAAAGAGTCCTCTATTCTGGCTGAGATCTCCGGTACCGTGACCTTTGGTCGAGAGACGAAAGGCAAGAAGCGTCTGACGATTACGCCGACTGATGGCAGCGATACTTATGAGGTTCTGATCCATAAGTGGCGGACCCTGAACGTGTTTGAGGGTGAGCAGGTTGCCAAGGGAGAGGTTATCTCCGATGGCCCGACCAATCCCCACGATGTGCTGCGTATTCTGGGTGTTGAGGCGCTGGCTAACTACATCGCTTCCGAGATTCAGGATGTTTACCGCCTGCAAGGCGTTGTGATCAACGATAAGCATATTGAAGTTATTGTGCGGCAGATGCTGCGCAAGGTCGATGTGGTCAACGCCGGTGATACTCAGCTGATCAAGGGTGATCAGGTAGAGCTGACTCTGGCGCTGTCTGAAAACGAGAAGGCGATCGCCGATGGGCGGATGCCTGCGCAGTACGAGCGCGTGCTGTTGGGTATCACCAAGGCTTCGCTGGCCACCGAGTCCTTTATCTCGGCGGCTTCGTTCCAGGAGACTACTCGGGTACTGACTGAGGGTGCGGTAACAGGTAAGCGCGATCGTCTGCGTGGTCTGAAAGAGAACGTTGTGGTTGGTCGTTTGATCCCGGCTGGAACGGGGCTGGCTTATCACGCCGAGCGCAAGCGTCAGCGTATGGAGGACAGTCAAGCCTCGAGTCCGACCACCGTGAGCGCAGAAGATATCCAGGCGGCACTGACCGAGGCATTAAACTCGGGACGTTGATCGTCAGATTGGGTCGATACTGATAGTGCTGGTGATGCAGATTGTGCGTTAACAGTACTCCAGTGTTGACTCTGGCGGGCGAGATGATTAAAATTTCGCCCCTTCGTGGCAGGATCGTTAGGATTCTGCCTTTTTGTATGGTGCTTTTTTAAGAAAAAGCGTGGAGTTAAGCTGAATGGCAACTATTAACCAATTGGTTCGTATGCCTCGTAAGCGCAATGTCGTTAAGAGTGATGTACCTGCTTTGCAGGCCTGTCCTCAGCGTCGCGGCGTTTGCACTCGGGTTTACACCACTACCCCCAAGAAGCCGAACTCGGCTCTGCGGAAGGTATGTCGTGTACGTCTGACCAATGGCTACGAAGTTACATCTTACATCGGTGGTGAAGGTCACAACTTGCAAGAGCACAGTGTTGTTCTTATTCGTGGTGGTCGTGTTAAGGATCTGCCGGGTGTTCGTTACCACACAGTACGTGGTGCGTTGGATACCTCTGGTGTTTCCGATCGTAAACAAGCTCGTTCTAAGTACGGTACCAAGCGTCCTAAGAAGTAAGCGATTTTAATTCAATCGTTACTCCGATGACGTGAGCGCTGTGCCGCAGTAGCCTTTGGCTACCGGACATTGTTGACGATAAGAGTAAGGGCGGGCCTTTATGCTTTTTATAGGTGCCCGAGTTAACCTGAAGACCTAAATTATAGGGGCTTATCATGCCTAGAAGACGCGTCGTTGCAAAACGCGATGTACTGCCGGATCCTAAATTCGGTAATGTAACCCTGGCCAAATTCATGAATCACGTGATGGTCAGCGGTAAGAAATCTGTAGCCGAGCGCATTGTCTATGGCGCACTGGATAAGATCCAGTCGCGTGGCGCCGGCGACCCTCTGGAAATTTTCGTAAAGGCTTTGGAAGCAGCGCAGCCCATGGTTGAGGTTAAATCTCGCCGTGTCGGTGGTGCGACTTACCAGGTGCCTGTAGAAGTTCGTCCTTCACGTCGTGCTGCCCTGGCCATGCGTTGGTTGGTAGAAGCTGCGCGTAAGCGTGGCGAGAAGTCGATGGCATTGCGTTTGGCTGGTGAGCTGAGCGATGCGGCTGAAGGTCGTGGTTCTGCAGTTAAGAAGCGTGAAGATGTGCACCGTATGGCTGAAGCCAACAAAGCCTTCTCCCACTACCGCTTCTAGGCAAAGGATAATACCGTGGCTCGTACTACACCGCTTATCCGTTACCGAAACATCGGCATCTGTGCTCATGTTGATGCGGGTAAGACGACGACGACCGAGCGGGTATTGTTCTATACCGGCATGTCTCACAAGATTGGTGAGGTGCATGACGGAGCTGCCACCATGGACTGGATGGAGCAGGAGCAGGAGCGGGGGATAACCATTACCTCGGCTGCTACGACCTGCTTCTGGTCCGGCATGAGTAAACAGTTTGAGCAGCACCGCATCAACATCATCGATACCCCAGGGCACGTTGACTTCACGATTGAGGTCGAACGTTCTTTGCGGGTGCTCGATGGTGCGGTGGTGGTGTTGTGCGCCTCGTCGGGTGTGCAGCCGCAGACCGAAACGGTTTGGCGTCAAGCCAATAAGTATGAGGTTCCGCGGTTGGTGTTCGTCAATAAGATGGACCGTACCGGCGCAGATTTTGCGATGGTGGTTGAGCAGCTAGAGTCCCGTTTGGGTGCGGTAGCGGTTCCCATCAATATGCCGATTGGTGCAGAAGAGGCCTTCTCCGGAGTCGTCGATCTGCTGCGGATGAAGGCGATTCTGTGGAATGAAGCGGACCAGGGTATGACCTTTAACGAGGTTGATATTCCCGCTGAGCAGCAGAGCAAAGCCGAGCAGATGCGTGAGCATATGGTCGAGGCGGCCGCAGAGGCGAACGATGTGTTGATGGACAAATACCTCACCGAGGGTGAGCTGTCCATTGACGAAATCAAGGCCGGATTGCGTTCACGCACGCTGGCCAACGAGATCGTGCCGGTGTTGGCGGGTTCTGCGTTCAAGAACAAAGGCGTTCAGGCGATGCTGGATGCGGTTGTCGAGCTGATGCCGTCGCCGCTGGAAGTGAAGCCGATTGACGGTGTTCTCGACGATGGCAAGGAGACTCCTGCCACCCGAGAGGCAGATGATGCCGCACCGTTCGCAGCGCTGGCCTTCAAAATCGCCACTGATCCTTTCGTCGGGACGTTGACCTTTATCCGGGTCTACTCGGGGACTCTGAAATCTGGCGACGCGGTGTATAACTCCGTCAAACAGAAGAAAGAGCGTGTCGGTCGGATGGTGCAGATGCACGCCAACAACCGCGAAGAGATCAAAGAGGTTCACGCGGGTGATATAGCCGCGTTGATCGGCATGAAAGATGTCACCACTGGTGATACTTTCTGTCCTCAGGATCAAGTGATTGTGCTTGAGCGCATGGAGTTTCCGGAACCGGTCATCTCCGTTGCGGTTGAGCCGAAGTCGGTACCTGATCAAGAAAAAATGGGCATTGCTCTGGGCAAATTGGCCCAGGAGGATCCCTCGTTCCGAGTTGAGACCGATCCTGAGACGGGTCAGACCATCATCTCCGGAATGGGCGAATTGCACCTTGAAATTCTCGTGGATCGAATGAAACGTGAATTTAAGGTCGAAGCCAATATCGGTAAGCCCCGCGTGTCCTACCGTGAGAAAATCCGTGCCGCCGTTGTCGCGAACCATAAGTTTATTCGCCAGACGGGCGGTCGGGGACAGTACGGTCATGTGGTGATAGAGTTCTCCCCATCCGATAAGGAGGGGTTGGAGTTTATCAATGAACTCGTCGGTGGATCGATTCCGAAGGAATATATCCCCGCGATTGAAAAAGGCATTACCGAGCAGATGAAGAACGGTGTTGTTGGAGGTTATCCCTTGTTGGGTCTGAAAGCCCGTCTCTATGACGGTTCTTTTCATGATGTAGATTCTAACGAGATGGCCTTTAAAATTGCCGCTTCACAAGCATTAAGGAAGTACGCGCTGCTAGCCGACCCCTGTTTGCTTGAGCCGATGATGAAGATCGAAGTGGTCACGCCCGAGAATTATATGGGTGATGTCATGGGAGATCTGAGCCGTCGTCGTGGCCTCGTACAAGGCATGGAAGACAGCCCGATGGGCAAGATTATCCGTGCCGAGGTGCCACTGGGTGAAATGTTCGGTTACGCCACCGACCTGCGTTCTGCAAGTCAGGGTCGTGCGACGTTCACCATGGAGTTTGAGAAATATGCCGAAGCGCCACAGAACGTCGCCGACGCTCTTATCAACGCTGAATGTTAATTATTTTATAAAGACTAAGAGGTTACTCTAGTGGCTAAGAAAACTTTTGAACGTACTAAGCCTCACGTCAACGTTGGTACTATCGGCCACGTTGATCACGGTAAAACCACTCTTACTGCGGCCCTGACGCGCGTATGTTATGACGTTTGGGGAACAGGCGAGCTTCAGGCCTTCGATCAGATCGATAATGCTCCTGAAGAGCGTGCGCGTGGTATCACCATCGCTACCTCTCACGTTGAGTATGATTCACCTGCGCGTCACTACGCACACGTTGATTGCCCAGGCCACGCCGATTATGTCAAGAACATGATCACCGGTGCTGCACAGATGGACGGTGCTATCCTGGTTTGTGGCGCGACTGACGGCCCTATGCCGCAGACTCGTGAGCACATCCTGCTGTCACGTCAGGTGGGTGTACCTTACGTTGTTGTGTTCCTGAACAAGGCTGACCTGCTGGCTGAAGATTGTGGTGGCGCTGACAGCGAAGAGTACGCTGAGATGCTGGAGCTGGTTGACATGGAGCTGCGTGACCTGCTGAGCGAATATGACTTCCCAGGTGACGACACGCCGATCATCCCAGGATCCGCTCTGATGGCCCTTAACGGTCAAGACGACAACGAAATGGGTACCACTGCGGTTAAGAAGCTGATCGAGACTCTGGATAGCTTTATTCCTGACCCCGTACGTGCTATCGACGGCGACTTTATCATGCCTATCGAAGACGTATTCTCTATCCAGGGTCGTGGTACCGTTGTTACTGGTCGTATCGAGCGCGGTATCGTCAAGACTGGCGAATCTGTTGCCATTATCGGTATCAAGGATACTGTACTGACTACCTGTACGGGTGTTGAGATGTTCCGCAAGCTGCTCGACGAAGGTCGTGCAGGCGAGAACGTCGGTGTACTGCTGCGTGGTACTAAGCGTGAAGATGTTGAGCGGGGTCAGGTTCTGGCTAAGCCCGGTTCTATCACTCCACACACTACCTTTACTGCTGAAGTTTACGTATTGGGCAAAGATGAAGGTGGACGTCACACTCCTTTCTTCAAAGGCTACCGTCCTCAGTTCTACTTCCGCACCACCGACGTAACCGGTGCTTGTGAGCTGCCTGAAGGTGTAGAAATGGTTATGCCTGGTGATAACATCCAGATGACCGTGACCCTGATCAACCCGATCGCGATGGACGAAGGCTTGCGCTTCGCTATCCGCGAAGGTGGTCGTACTGTCGGCGCCGGCGTTGTGGCTAAGATCGTTGCCTAACGTTTGCTCCACGCTCGGCATGAGTTTCGGCTTGTGCTGAGCGGATAAAAAAACCGTACCCTTAAGGGTGCGGTTTTTTTTTGTTTTTGTTATCGTCGCAAAGTGTTTTAAGTGGTTGATAATCAATAATTATTTGTATTAATATGATTTTATTGTTGGTGTGTAAGTTGTGGTATGTTGCTGCCGCTTCAATATAAAAATAATCTGCGTAGGTCTGACGCTGTGTTTCAGCGTATCGGTGAGACGTTAGGATGTAACTGTGTCCGTCACACCCATACTGAGGGCGAGGCTGCGGCGGTGCTGGCGAAGTACCCGCGGCGGTGGACGCTCCTGTCTCTTATACACATCT
>SDWN01000804.1 GCA_004195305.1 Neptunomonas sp.
AGATGTGTATAAGAGACAGGGATTAGGTTAGAAAAATGATCAACAAACCTGTATGCCAGCAGGATCTGACTGAAATCCGAAGATAAAACAGACGGTCTGGAGCGACTTGATCAGACTATCCCTAGAACACACTGATATTCAAAATTTTTTCTCTTCAATTTAGGTAGCGGAGATCTCAGAGCGGTTTTTTGATAACAAACTGTACCCTGCAACAAGCTTCAAACGAGAGAAATATTGAGCATAACCGGCAAAAGTGAGGCGTCTGTCCCCGTAAAATTCTCGCCAATCAACAGAACACAACCAATGTTCAGCAGCATCAAGATCATCGAAGGCTGCTAAGTCAACGAACTGGTAATAATCATTATGGTAATGCTCAGGCAGATAAAAAACGGGACAAACCAACGCCATTTTGCGGAAGGCTGGTAGATCGGTTTAAAAACTCAGGGCTAGGTTGTCAACATCCATCAGCTTAACCGCTTGGAGGTCGAGCGGACTGGGGTCGGACAAAATTCTATCGAAATCCGGTTCGAGTAAATCTATTCTGGACATGATCACCAGTATCACAGCGCCACCAATCTGGCAGCTAGAGACTAAACCCCTATTTAAAAATCTTACCTATACTCCACTGACCACTTAGAAAGGAATGTTCCATGGATCTGATACGTGGTTTAGGCCTAGTCAGCCTACTGCTGGCATCTCTCTACTGCCATGGCGTCGAATACCAATACCCCTTCGACGATCCCTATGTGGCCACGGTGGTAGGGACGCCTGCTGACTGGCACGTACGTTTTGACCAGCCCGCCCCCGCCAAACATTACGGCCTGCCTCCTGTCGATGGAAAAACGATCCCCGAGGTGTTCTGGTATCAGGATCGGATGCACTATGCCCTGGCCGCTCAACAAGGAGAGGCGCCGCTGATCTTTGTGATCGCAGGTACCGGGGCGGGCTTCGATTCATCGAAGATGCGGTTGCTGATGAATGCCTACTATCAGGCCGGCTTTCACGTCGTCAGCCTCTCCTCACCGACCTACGCCAACTTTATCGCCACCGCTTCCAAGTCGGGAGTTCCTGGCAACCTGTCCGAAGACGCCGACGACCTATACCGGGTGATGGGGCGTATCTGGGAGAAGCATCGAGATAAACTGCAGGTCAGTGGTTTCTATCTAACCGGCTACAGTTTGGGCGCCGCCAACGCCGCCTTCGTATCCAGGCTGGACGAACAGGAGCAGCGCTTCGGGTTCCGGAAGGTGCTGTTGATCAACCCTCCGGTAAGCCTGTTCAATTCAGTCAACCGAATCGATGCAATGTTGAGCGACAACCTGGATGTTAATGACCCGGCCAGCGTTAATAAATTCCTGGCACGGCTGCTGGACAGGGTTGCCGAACTTTACATCCAGAGCGAACGGCTAACCCTGGACGAAGATACCCTCTACAAGCTCTACCAACATGGCCAACCCAAGCAGGAGTCCCTCAGCACTCTGATCGGCATGTCGTTCCGGCTCTCCTCCGCCAATATGGTTTTTACATCTGACGTGATGGCCAACCAAGGCTTGCTCAAACCCAAAAACCTCGAGTTGGGCAGTGCCGATTCGTTGACCGACTACTTAAAAGCCAGTTCACGGGTGACGTTTATCGAATATTTCGATGATTATTTTCTGCCCTATTTCCAACGGCAAAACCCGGCACTGACGCGTGACGAACTGCTCGAACAGCTGAGTCTCAGGCCGCTGGATAGCTACATCAGGGGCAACGACAAGCTGGCCATGGTCACCAACGCCGACGACCTTATTCTGGCACCGGATGAGGTCGACTACCTGCGTAACCTGTTCGGTGCCCAGGCCAAGATATTCCCCAACGGCGGTCACTGCGGCAACCTGGCCCACCCCGCCTTTGTCTCCCATATCACCGAAGTTATGAGGCCTTAAGCATGCGATGGATTTTGAAATGGAAATTCTGGCCGCTGCTGATGGCAATAGCTGTCAGCGGCTGCAGCACCACCTCAGCCATCAAGGAGACGCCCCAGACCCCAGCGATGCAGACCAAGGTATCCTCAAACCAGGCCTACCCCATCGATGTTCACGACCCCTGGGAAAGGTTTAACCGCGGTATGTACAACTTCAACGCCAAGTTTGATCGTTATCTGTTTATACCTGTCGTTGATACCTATGAAACCATCCTGCCGAATTTTGTCGAAGCGGGTGTCTCAAACTTTTTTTCCAACCTGGGTGAAATCAGCAACATCATCAATTCAGCGCTGCAACTGAAGGGGACGTCGACGGTGGTCGGGGTATCACGGTTGGCGCTGAACACCACCGTCGGAATATTGGGCCTTTGGGACCCGGCAACCTTGATCGGTATATACGAAAAGAAAGAGGATTTCGGGCAAGCGTTAGGATACTGGGGGGTCGGTTCGGGCCCCTATCTGGTGATGCCGATCCTCGGCCCGTCCTCGCTACGAGACACGGCAGGCTTCGCCACGGACTCGTTGGTATTCAATGCGAT
>SDWN01000097.1 GCA_004195305.1 Neptunomonas sp.
CGTGATGATCCAGAAGCTGATCGATCAGTTCATTGCGGAGCAGATCCTGGCTCGCATCCTGCTGAGCCTTTAAGACTAATCCATTGTAATTACTGGTGTTCGCATAGGGAGAAAACGCCGCCTTGAAGTCCGGATCGGTCAGCAACGCCGCCAGATCCGAGGCCTCCAGCACCTGGTCGACCAGCTGCCGGACCGGCAGATAATCCTGTTCCTCAGCCACGAAACGATTCAGATCGTAATACCGATCGGGATCGATCAACCGCAGTCGGGCAAAGTGCCCCTCCACACCAAGCTGCTCCGGGGTCGCCGTGAGCAGCAACAACCCCTTGGCTTGTGCTGCCAGGATCTCGATACAACGGTATTCAGCGCTGACCTCCTGCTCGGTCCAGTGCAGGTGATGCGCCTCGTCGACGACCAGCAGATCCCAACGACAGGCGGCAGCCAACTCATGGTAACGCGGCTCTTCGATCAGCAGCGACTGCGGACAGA
Organism: Neptunomonas sp.; assembly: GCA_004195305.1. Classification (GTDB taxonomy): domain Bacteria; phylum Pseudomonadota; class Gammaproteobacteria; order Pseudomonadales; family Balneatricaceae; genus Motiliproteus. The sequence goes on from SDWN01000097.1 coordinate 490, forward strand.
TCACCAGCTGACTGGTATCGAACGGATTATTGGCAAAAACATCGGGCTGTGCTGATTCCAGCAAGGCGCCGTATTGCTCGCGGTTCATGATACTGAAGCGCAGATTGAAGCGCCGTAACATCTCAACCAGCCACTGGTGAATCAGCGAATCCGGCACCACCACCAACACCCGTTCGGCACGCCCGCTCATCACCTGCTGGTGAATAATCAGGCCCGCCTCGATGGTCTTACCCAAGCCCACTTCATCGGCCAGCAGTACCCGTGGAGCATGCCGCCGTGAGACCTGGGAGGCGATATAAAACTGATGAGGCAACAGCTGCACCCGCGGACCCAGCAGGCCGCAGGCATCCGCCTGAGCTAGACGGTGCTGGTGATAGCGCGCACTGCGGCGCAACTCAAAGGCTTTATGGCCGTCGAGCTGACCCGCAAAAAAGCGATCCTGAGGCCGATTAAGCTCAACAAAGGGGTCCAGATCCATCTCCTCGATCCATACCTGCTCGCCCTCCGTCTCAGAACCTGCATCCATATTGACGCCATAGCGCAACAGTCCGGCACACTCCTCTACCGCATTGACCCGGTACTCCAGACCAAACAGGTCTTTGAGCAGCATCCCTTTTTCAAGGCTGTAGCGGGTTAGCGGAGCATCCTCGGTGGCATAGGTACGATATTCTTCGGCAGCAGGAAAAAACAACTGCACCTGACGGGCAACCTGCTCGGTAACCAAGCCCAGGCCCAGTTCAGATTCACCGTGACTAATCCAGCGTTGGCCGGGCACAAAAACAACCTGTGCCATGAATGACTCCTGTATCGGGTTTAAATAGTAGTGATCAACCCTTGTGGCATAGCCCCAAGGGAGAAGATGAATAGATGGGTATCAGGGTTTGGTCCAGCGCTTGGCAGCAACGATGTCGGATTGTTTCTGCTCCACCCAGCGTTGTTGCGTTTGACTGCACTCTTTTTTCCAGAAGGGCGCGTCTTTTTTCAGGTAATCCATGATGAATTCACAGGCCGCAAAGGCATCGTTGCGATGGGCACTACTGACCCCGACGTAGACTATCAGCTCAGAAGGCTTGAGCGATCCGACCCGATGCACCACGCTGACATGATATAACGGCCAGCGCTGCCGAGCCTGGTCTACGATAGTGGCGAGGCAGCTCTCCGTCATACCCGGATAATGTTCCAGCACCATCGCTTGCAAGGGATCCGCCACAAGATCGCGCACCAGTCCGGTGAAAAACACCACCGCGCCCACCTGGCCATTTTTATCGCGCAGCCGTTCAAACTCCTCGGCAATATCAAACACGGACTCCTGAACCTGAATATAGGTGTGCGGTGATGCTACAGGCTGATTCAAAACGGGGCTCTCAAATCGGTGATTTTTGATGACTGATACGGCCATTCTACCAAGAGATTGACCGGCTGAGCAGATCCGATTTAATAATCTTAGGTAATTGGTTGCTGTATCGGCTTGGATTACACTATTGTCGAACCTATTGCTGCACAAGGATTTGAATATGCGCTGGACCCCCCATGTCACGGTAGCCTGTGTGATTGAACATCAGGGGCAGTTTTTGTTGGTTGAAGAGCTGTCCAACAACAAACGAGTGCTGAACCAGCCTGCCGGCCATCTGGAACCAAACGAAACCCTAGTAGAAGCGGCCATACGCGAAGCCTTAGAGGAGACCGCGTGGCAGGTCGAGGTGACCGGTCTGCTAGGATTTTACACCTACACCTCGCCGCATAATCAAACCTGTTACCACCGCTGGTGTTTTATCGCCAAACCGGTCCGGCACATGCAGCAACGCGAGCTCGACCCTGCCATTTTACAGGCCTTATGGCTGGACGCCGACGCCATACGTCAGCAACAAAAGCGCCTGAGAAGCCCTATGGTGCTCCAGGCAATCGAAGATTATCTGGCTGGGGTCCGCTACCCGCTGGCCCTACTGAACGAGCACCCCCCTCATGCTGAGCATCCACCCGGCTGAACCCCACGCTATCCCCGGCTGGGCTTGGTCGGTACAATAACCGCTTATTTTTTCCT
>SDWN01000312.1 GCA_004195305.1 Neptunomonas sp.
GAAAAACCGGCGATATAAAAACCTAACAAGTTGCCATCGTCAAGCTTTAACGGGCAAACGATCATTTGGCACAGATCCAGAAAATCAGCAGTCACCCCCTGTGCATTATCGAACTGACGGGATCCTGTATCTTCGGTAGATAAACAAAACCCCGGTCCATCGACGGGCAGCACCGCGTGCATCAACGCTTGTGAACGGGATCTCGAATAACCTCCCATTGCTGAGATGGCATAACCACCGTCGGTCGGTTGGATCACCAACGCTTTCTCCACGGCCATATACAGAACAGAGGTATCAACGAGATGACCCAGTGCCATCGTCGAATCGGTACAACTCATTAATCCTCTATTTAATATCTGCAATGCCTCTAAGCGTGCTAGTTTTTCCTCCAGAACACGCAAGTTGTTGTAGTATTTTCTCTCGGCATCTACGAGTTTTTTACGTAGATCTTCGGTACCGATGGCTCTGATACCTTGACCCTCCTTGCTCAGAAACATCGTCGGATTGACGACTAAAAGAAGGCTGTGATCGCGGCGAAGGCAATTAAACGGCTCAGTAAAAAACAGTCAGGGTGGCGGTGAAATTGTGAAAATGGTTATGCTGTGCAACCGGTGAAATTTCACCAAACGAGAATGCCCCCATCCAAGAAGGCCTGGACTGAAAAACATTTTGCATGTCATCAATCCCTGCCTGAACTTGCTCTCCGATCACCGATTTGCCGCGACCCGCACAATCAAACTGGCACACCAGGATAGGATCGGCCGCCAGCAACTTGAGTTCACTGCTGAGTTTCAGCGCAGCCGCCTTGCCTGAATCGAGTACGCTTTGCGGATCGCGTCGCATAAACTGTATCGTCTCTCCTTCAGGGACAACGACCGGAACCATCAACGAGTTCTCCTCGAAATCAAATCCATGAATCGCTCTGAGAACATAAGGCGATAAAAAACCTGCCGAATTGTCAGTATGTAAACCGATGCCAAGAAGCGTAATAGCGGCACCGATAGTGCCGGCTGATATCGGCTCCCCCAGCGCTTCACTGGCCACCTCCAGCGCCGACCGATCATCAATCTCATAGATAACATTGCCCTCTGCCCGAGTCACCACACGTGGGTTTCCCAGCGGTTCACTCCCATGGGTGACAATGGAGCGGGTATCGAACTCGCCTGTCATTAATACACCTGCACAGCAATGATCAAATACCTCACCATTGTGAAACTGGTAGCTTTGCTTAAATTTCAGGTTATCTGCGGCGGCTCCGCCGATAAAAGGAACGCTGCAATGCTGCTCTATCCCTTCGAATAAACAGGTGGTATTGGTCCGAAAATCAGGGAATAGAAACAGCACCCGGTTTCCCGGTGATCGGCATTGAGCAATATTACGACCCAGGCTGACGCCGGCATCTACCGGAGTTTCCACGCTGCCAAGGCCGATAAAGTTGTGGAACTGCACGCTGTCGGATTGCATCCCAGTAACCTGGACTGCGTACATACTTTCATCCGCCAGCCCCAGACCGATGATGCCTTCAAAGGTTGCGCCGCTTAAAGGTACATCACCGAGCGTATCTTTAACCGCAGCCAGCACATCTTCCAGCTCAAAACCGATGGTACAGAAGACGAATATAAAATCAGGCCGGACCGATCCGAGTTTGTCTCGCACTACTGATGCCGCCTCGATTCCAGCTTCGAAACCATCGGCTTTCCTACTGCTGCCTACTGCGGATATGAGTTTCAAAACATACTCCCGTATCACTGATTAGTATCAGAAATTACCCGCTTTCAGGTTTCTTCGAAATTCATGCCCCTCTTCACTGGAACCGATGATTTCGGTAACGACACCAATGGCAGCACGGGTATCAAAGTACCCCACGCGTAATATCGGAAGTTTGAAATCTTGGATTAATGGATAACCAGATGCTTCCATATGCTGGACAGCCGCTTCATATTCAGAATCATCAAGCCAGTAGGCAACATGCTGGACGGCATCACCATGCTTCCCCAAAAACTCATCAAACATAGAGGTTCCAGATACAGGCTGGATCAGCTCTATTTGGGTATCACCGGCATAGGCAATATACAAATGGCAGACCCAATCACCCGGCTTGCCCAGATAGGAGCCTTCGGTATCTTTGGCACTAAGATTTTCCATTCGTAAAAATCGGTCCACGCCCATCGTTTCAGTGAAAAATTTCTCTGCTACTGAGATATCTTTCACAACCCAAGCTATTTGGCAGAACTTCGAGGCAAGAATCGGTGCTTTCATTTGAAAATCCCTCTTTGGCTAGATTTACAACGCTAAGCATGGGAGTCCATAAAATGGAGTCACAGGAAACATCAGCGTAATTCTGCGCTAGTCCCTAGTGTAGACCGTATGGACGTAACCTAAACCGCCACTAGCCTGCTGATAGAGACCTTGCTGTCATAGAGAATAGACGTTTTGTGGATTGATCCGCCAAGCAGCTCCGGCATCGCTATTGTTGCTTTATCGAGCAAGTCCCAAGGTAATCGGTTAATGGCTGGTTTGTCGATAGCAAAGAGCGACTTGAGCGCTCAGCAATAGCCTCCAACGCTTCACACGGGCGCCTTCATCATCTACCTAGACGACATACTCCAAGCCAACTTGAACTTCCGAAGTTGGCCCCAAAGCCGTCCACGGCACACACGCGAAAACCCCGCCACCTCCGGTGGTCATGAACCTCATCGAAGGCCTACAGGAGGTGCCGTTTCAACTCGAGCAAGACGTTTCAGGAGAACTCTTGGCGAGCCTTACAGAAAGCGGCGCTGAAGCGTTTGCGGGATCTTAAACCTAAGAAGTACATTTGATTTAGTTAGTTACAGCGCATCCGTGATTGACGTGGACCGAGGATTAATCTAGGGTCAAACATTACGTTAACGTTAAGTTAGCTCCGTCAGTATTCCTTATCAGCAATGACGAATAAGCGCCTGCGGGCCCTAATGTCAGTACGACGGCGCAACCAATAATCAGGAGGAACCCGATGAAAGATAATCAAACTCAACCCATCCGCTCGGTTGAAACATTATTAGCGCACTCGCTGGCTATTGAGAGTGAGGCGGAAGAACGGTACGCCGAGCTGGCAGATCAGATGGAGACGCACAACAACCCTGAGGTGGCCGAGTTGTTCCGTAAACTTGAAGCGATTGAGGGCCAGCATACCGATAATGTTAAGAAACTCAGTGGTGACCGTGAACTCCCCCAAATAGCACCCGGGCAATACAGTTGGGGGCACGGGGATGCACCCGAGGCAGCCGAGCAGGAGCAGGCGCACTATCTGATGACCCCCTTCCATGCCTTATCAATGGCGTTAGAGGGAGAAAAGCGGGCCGTCGAATTTTTTATGGACGTGGCCTCAAATGCCCCCCAGGATGATGTCCGGGAGATGGCAGAGAAGCTGGCCGAAGAAGAACGGGAGCATGTGGTCCTGATCCAGAAGTGGTTGAGCCGCTACCCTGCCCCCACCGAAGGTTGGGACGATGATCTGGACCCACCCAGCAGCCAGGAATAGCAGCTCCCGGTCATTTCCAGCGTTAGGGACTTCATGGACCAGGATCAGGTGGTTTTCTGGATCCATTGCCGCTTGCAGATTGTAGCCGACAGTCCCTCGAGTCTTGCCGCCGGTCGACATGGCCCGAGCATCTGGATCAGTAATCGAAATCTGTTTGTCGGGTGTTTTCTCCAGCAGAATCTCCTGTTCTTTAAGGTCTCGCATCTTATTCTGTAGCGCTGCGATCTTTTCCTTAAGCTTGGAAATGCTGGCTTCTGTCTCTGGCTGGCGCTTGAATAGACAGATCCAGAGTGACAGCGATGGGCGCATAGCGAGGGAGTCTATCGATTTGAAAATCGCTACTCTATTACTCAGTATGTGATTTCAATATTGGGTTTGAATCTATATTACTCGACCACACCGGGAGCAGCCGCTTAGGCCTTTGCCAGCATGACCACGCTGATCCACTCCCCGGGAGCGCAGCAAACCGCGCTACAACTCAGCGCGGCAGCGAACATACTGGCGCAGCAGCCCCTGGCGATGCCGTTGCAAACCCTGCCGAAATCGCCGGGGAGCACGAGGCAGCGCCGCCAGCCCCGAGACGCTCTTGGACCGCCTCGATCTCGGAGTGAACAAACGCCGCCGTGACTTGGGCGACATCCCGATAGAACGACATTTCGGCAGTTTCTACCACCCGGCTACAGAATTTATCTATCCACCGCCCCAGGTGCTCTTCGAGAAAATCCCGTTGATACGCCAGACAGTTGCCCGCCGCCACCGCATCCTCTCGCGCCCAAGCGAGACCTTCGCGCCTGGCCAGCTCTGCAAGAAACTCCAGCTCCACGCTGATATGATCCGGGATGCCGTTGTAGTCTGCGTTGTACTCAATACCCGTCTCGGTGATAAAACGGCGCACGGCGGTCGTTGCATCCCCCCAGTAGCCGCCATGCTGCTCGATCTGGACCGATTCGTGGGGCGATATGTGCCCGCCGGGGCCGAGAAACAGCGCCGTAAACTCTACGGCCAGCTGCTCCAGAACCTGCGCATCCGGCTTAGTCCAGAACGCACCCCGCAAATCTATCCCGACCCTGGCCAGCATGTTCGCCATCTCAGGCGTGCGCAGTGCATGCAGTTGCTTAGGGGTTAGCTCAGCACGGTAGAGGCTGGCCAAGAACCCATAGAGATGACCAACCTGCTGCGCCGTGCTTGCCAAGCCTGCCTGGACATCACCAGGAGTGTAAGGGGGCGTTTCAATCATCGGTTACATCCTCAATTATGATATTCAAACCCGCGTCACTTTGACGACAGTGTCCATCCAGCGCTGCTGGCCATTGATCGGATC
>SDWN01000859.1 GCA_004195305.1 Neptunomonas sp.
GTCTGTATAGGTCCGTTACTTGTAGCAAATGCACAAGCACATCCGGTCAAATTATGTTGCTTTGCGGCCATGCCGGTTGGGCATCAGCCAGGGAAAAGCGAGGCCCTGAGCGAGTAACCTGGATTGTTAAAGAGATCCCTTGCCGAACAGGCCTAGTCGTTAAAACGGACACTCCAGCATCAGTAAGATGCGTCCGGCAGCGGCAAGAATCGACACTGTGCAGACGCTGACCTCTGCTAGTCAGGGCTATTCATAATGCTTCGGTGTTCCGTATAGCGGACACCCATCTGAGTTGGGGGTCACGGCAGGAGTATCTAGGTATGGAGGTAAAGTATCGAGACTTTGAGCGTTAGTGTTCAGGCGCATCTTGCTCTTTTAATAGTTCTCCAAGTTCGATTGCCGCTTGACGCAGCATCGGTTCAAAAGTGAGTAGATCGTCCAAGGTTTTACGTATCAGTGGTGCATGGGTGAAGAGACAGGCAAATAGTTTACCGTCTTGATCCTTGATGGGTACGGAGCAAGCAACCATGCCATCGACGAACTCCTCATTGTCGATACCCAGTTCATTAGCTTGAATATGTAATAGCTCTTTTTCTAACGATTCTGGATCAATCAACGTATTGCGTGCCAGCTTGTCCAGTGACAAATTTTGGATAATACGATGGCGGCGCTCTTTCGGCAGTGAACTCAGGTAGAGCTTGCCGCTGGCTGTGCACCAGACAGGTGTGTGGCTTCCAACCGGAAGGTAGATTCGAAGTGGCCAGTTGGTTTGTACTCGATCGTAATAGATCATGTCGGTGCCATCGGGAATTGCGATTCCACAGGTTTCCCCGATTTTTTTTGCCAAGTTTTTAAGAATGGCTTGGCGTAAGGCTTTGTAGCGACTGCTATGAAGCACTCCCAGAGCGATGCTGTGCATCTTGTCTCCCGGAACCAGAAGGCCACGCATATTGGTTTGTAGGTAATTATCGGCTTCGAGTTGTTGCAGTAGCCGGTGAATACTGGGTTTAGGTATGTCGAGTATAAATGACAGTTCGGTTGGCGACATGGGGCGTTCTGCACGAGAAACCGCATCGATGATGTCTAGTACTCGGGTGATGGTTGACCCTTTTGCTCTCCGCTGCGCGGTCATTGTAAATCCTACTGTTTAAATGTACGCCTATTATAAGGAGACAACGCATGACAGAAAACAAAAAATGCTAGCCTTCCCTTCTTTATGATAGGAAAGGCTAGCCAAAAAGGGCTAATACCGAGAGATCTAAGCAGCGAGCTTTTAGGTCAGCGTTGGCATTGAAAAGACCACCCCTTCCCGCACACCTGCTGAAGGCCAGCGCTGGGTGATAGTCTTACGTTTGGTGTAGAAACGCACCGCATCAGGCCCGTAAGCGTGCAAGTCACCAAACAGCGAACGCTTCCAGCCTCCGAAGCTGTGGTAAGCAACAGGTACGGGGAGTGGTACGTTAATTCCGACCATGCCTACCAGTATGTTGTCGGAAAAATAGCGTGCGGCTTCACCGTCACGGGTGAAGATACAGGTACCGTTACCGTATTCGTGATCGTTGATCATCTTCATCGCCGCATCCATACTCTCGACGCGTACGACCTGTAAAACTGGTCCAAAAATCTCCTTTTGATAGCTGTCCATTGCGGTCGTGACGTTATCGATCAGGGTACCACCGACGAAGAATCCTTCAGGGTAACCTTCAACTCTGGGATTACGACCGTCGACAACTACGGTGGCGCCATCTTTCTCTGCACTGTCGATAAAGCCAACGACCTTTTCACGATGCTGTTGCGTTATCACCGGGCCGAAGTCATTGCCGGCATCAGAGAATGCACCTACCTTCAGCGACTGCATTGCCTTGGTCATCTTGGCGATCAGGGCATCGGCAGCAGCATCACCAACCGCGACAGCCACAGACAGTGCCATGCAGCGCTCTCCGGAGGAACCGAAGGCAGCACCGAGCAGCTGATTAACAGCGTTATCCATATCGGCATCGGGCATTACAATAGCGTGGTTTTTAGCGCCCCCCAGTGCTTGGCAGCGCTTGCCGTTGGCATTGGCGGTGGTATAGATGTATTCGGCGATTGGGGTAGAACCGACGAAACTGACCGCTTGAATTCTGTCGTCATGCAGCAGCGTATCAACCGCTTCTTTGTCACCGTTGATCACGGTCATGACACCATCGGGCAGGCCTGCCTCCTGCAATAGTTGGGCGATAAACAGGGTAGAGCTGGGATCACGCTCTGATGGCTTCAAGATGAAGCAGTTGCCACAAACGATCGCCATCGGATACATCCACAGCGGTACCATCGCTGGGAAGTTGAAGGGCGTGATACCGGCTACCACTCCCAACGGCTGAAACTCGCTCCAGGAGTCAATGCCGGGGCCGACGTTTTTGCTGTGTTCGCCTTTGAGCAGCTCGGGTGCCCCGCAGGCGAATTCGACATTCTCGATACCGCGCTGCAGTTCGCCTGCGGCATCGTGGCTGATTTTACCGTGCTCTTCACCGATCAGC
>SDWN01000862.1 GCA_004195305.1 Neptunomonas sp.
AACAGGCGCTCTGAACAGTAAAATCAGCGTCCGCTTCAGTGACTCTCATGAGCAGGGCCGATCGCTGAGTTCGCAGACGCCAAGTGACGGCTCAGGGCCGACAGGAGCCGCACAGGATATGGGGCTATGAGTGTCCGCTAAGTTCGCATAGTGGGTGGCCACGCTTCAGCTTTTGGCCCCAGAGCCGACATTTTCTCGGTGGCTATAGATGACTCTTGATGCGACCTTGCTGCCACTCTGTAAACGATCATTCGATTGTTGAAAGCTTCGGAACTCATTCTATAGCGGACGCCGCCCAAGCTGTTACATCATGCCTTTGATTGGATAGACCGTATGATCTACTTAAAAAGTAATGTTCATTGTTCAACTAAACGGACTGTTCTACAGTCGTCTGGTGAGATCTCTTTTTCAATCCGATACAGGTAGCTCCAGATGAATCCACTTGATCCCTTTGGGCGTATGAAGGCCCGCCAGGAGAAAGAGTATGCGTCTCTGCGCGACTCATTAAAAGGGGCGGGGATCACCAGTCCGGCTCAGGCCGAAGCCCTGATAGCCAGTGCGCAACAAAAAGGAAACTGGTCTGTGGCGATCGGAATAATGGTGGCTACCCTGCTTGCACTGTTATTCCCCGAGGCTGGATTCCTTTTCATCACTTTGGGTGCGTTTTTTGTTTTTTGGGTTATAAAAATGATCCGCAGCGGGCAAAAATATACCCGACGCTATATCGATGAGGAGTTAAAAGGTTAATTGTCCGCTTGGATTTCTTATTCCTAAAAGAGTGGCTTACAGGCTCCACACCGCCACTGACCTCACCTCCCGCGGGCCATCGGTGGCACTCATCCCAGCACTGCGGGCATCCCCAAGGGGCTAAGTACGGCCCATTGCCGCCACTTAGGGTCTACGAACACTGCAACCTTTCCAGATCGCCAGAAACTCGGAAGCAGTCACTGATTTTACTGTTCAGAGTCCTTGGTAACACTACCACCACCAGAATGAGTTGGTTTTCTCAGGCCTTACATGGCATGGCCTGTAGCGCTCATCAGGCTAAAATCACTGTGCACCTGTCAGGTTAATAGCACTGTAGAGCCAGTCGTCTTGCGCCCCTCAAGGTCAAGATGCGCCTTGGCGGCTTCAGCAAGTGGTCGAGTCTGATTGATATTAATCTTAACCTGGCCGCCAGCAACCACTTCAAATAGCTCCTTGGCACCATCCTCAAGCAACTCTCGGGTAGCTGTGTGTGTCGCCAATGTTGGCCGGGTAACGTACAGCGAGCCCTTCGCGGCAAGCATTCCTGGATCGAACGGCTCAACCTTACCCGTAGCATTACCGTAAGTGACCATGGTGCCAAATGGGCGCAAACAATCCAATGACGTTTGAAAGGTATCCTTACCAATGGAGTCATAGACAACTGCAACACCCTTACCATTGGTGAACGTCTTAACCCGTTCGACAACATCTTCTTCCGAATACAAAATAGTGTGATCACAACCGTTGGCTTTGGCTAATGCCGCTTTTTCCGCGTTGCCGACGCAGCCGATGACGGTGGCCCCCAAGTGCTTGGCCCATTGACACAAGATCAGTCCAACACCGCCAGCCGCCGCATACACCAGTATCGGATCGCCAGCTTGTACCCGGTAGGTTCTTCTTAGCAGGTATTGCGCGGTTAACCCCTTCAGCATCATGGCAGCCGCTTGTTGATCTGAAATAGTATCCGGAATTTTAACGACCTTTTCGGCCGAGATTAAGCGAGCTTCGGCATAAGCACCAAGTACCATCGGGTAAGCGACTCGATTGCCTACTGCAAGATCGTGGACGCCTTCACCGACCTGTTCAACCACACCCGCCGCTTCCATACCGCCGACAATGGGCAACTCGGAAGGATAAAGGCCTGTGCGCACATACACATCGATAAAGTTGAGACCGATGGCTGTTTGGCGAAGACGTATTTGTCCCGGACCGGGGGTGCCAACATCAACCTCCTCCCAGCTTAAAACTTCCGGACCGCCCGTTTGGTGGATACGTATGGCTTTGGTCATTATTCGTACCTTTTATAAAGTTTGAAAAGATGAGTTAAAGTATCAGGAGTTGTCGCTGCCATCCCCTCGACGACCAAACAGGCTATCACTTTTCTAGTGACTGCCAAATCAGATTTATAAAAAATATGTCTCGTTGCTTGCGTGGATGAAAGACTGCTTTTAAGACGATTGCGCTAGCATCACTCCGAGCACAATGGTGCAGGGCAGCCTGGTTTGGTGCAGGTTTAGGAGAACTGGTAAGAGAAGTGGATGAGGACGAAAAACTCACCTGTCACCTATGCTTTTGAGAATCTGAATTGATGCAGGTGAGCCCTGCCAGGGCGTGGCTGTATGTCGCCTATATCTACAAAGCGGCCACACAGGCTACGAGGTTTGAGGAACTTTGAGCGGCAGTCCACCGACACTTTGCGGACGCTCATCTTTGGCCTGAGCGGGCTGCTGGTGAAACTTCGTAGTTCCGTATAGCGGACACTCAATGTAG
>SDWN01000863.1 GCA_004195305.1 Neptunomonas sp.
CAGCCATGGATACAACATTGTTCGGCAAGGGGGATACTTCGCCTGCCTCCCTGTCCGGATAAGGATTGGGAAAATCCCCTAACCGAGTGAGCGGATAGCGATCGGCAGCCATCCCTTTGGCGAAACGGTAGAGTGCGTCATCCAGCATTCGCGCAACCGGATAAAACAATTGCGTTGAAGACTGCCCACTCTTAGCGCGCTTTCTCAGTTTATTGATGCGGTCACCGAGCCCAATCGCGTCATCCTCACTCAGGCATGACAACCCACTATCTTCCAGCATCTGTTTTAGCCACTGTTCGGCATCGCCGACATGGCCGTTGACGCTAAGATCGGTATTGCGAAACCAAACGACAGACTTTTTCTGCGAGCCAAACTGCTGCCTCACCCTTTCCAGCTGATGCGCGGCCAGTGCGCCACTGTCAATCATTAACGGTTGAATCTCGAAGCCAATGCGTTCTAAAAAGTCATGCTCAAACTCTGCGGCGGTCGGCGCGAACGCATAGGGCATCAACAGGGTGTAACGGCTATACGCTTCGGTGGCAATGACCGTATATTCACCAGATCGGTAGAAATTTTGCACGACACTGCACTGCCAACTGAGTTGATGGCTATCCGTGCGCAACGGCTGTGTGCCAATTCGCTTACCATCAGGACTCGGTATTCTGGGCAGGTCCTGCTTCAGCCACTGGGTCATTGCTTTGGTGGCACTGAGTACAACGGTCAACATAAAATAATTCCTGGTAACTTCACGAAACATCCGGCGGTTATTGAACAGTTTATCGACGCCCTCGAGATCGCTAGTCAGCGTCATCCCGGCTTGCTGCTACGCCGCCTGGCTGAGTTTAGCCATCACCAAGCCGCTTATTCAGGGTATCGAACTCGACTTCATCCAACACCTCCATCAGCCGGCGTTTGGGTTTGTGCACCTGCCGTAGCTTGCCGATAAAGACCCCGAACTCACCGGTACGACCGCCCCCGTTCATCAGTGTGCGCATCTTGATCATAAACGGCTTGGCCTGACGATAAGCCTTGGGTTTGACCTCTGCAATCAGCGCCATAATTGTCTGCTCCCAGATCTGCAGCGACAACTCCGGATAACGCTCTGTCGCCGCCTCAGCCAGCGCCAGACTGTGCGACCTGGGCACGGGTTGCTGCTGGTACCAGCCAACGGCGGCGTCGATCTGTTGCTCGTGGAGCGCGATGGCGATCAGATCTGCATGGCAGGGAAAACGATCAGGACACTTCCACCAACGAACTCTTGACGACTCGAGGGGTGGCAGATCAGGATCCGGCAGCGGCCAGCCATCCTGATTGGCTGGCAGTTTGCCACTTTCCAGCCACGCCAGCAGCGCCACACGCACCGCCGGCCAATGCGCCACCTGGTCAGCAGCCCTCTTGACTGCATCCCAGATCGAAAGACTGGGGGCGTCGATAAAGGCGATAACCCGATAGGCCGCAGCCAATGCAAAATCCCCTTCCTGCTCCGCCATTTTCAGCAACCGCTCTAGCAATTGACGGGTGACGCCGGGGCTCCCCTGCTGCGTCTCCTGAATACCGCGATAGGCCCAGTCTCTCGCCTCTGTCACCGCCTCCAGCGTCAACAGATGGTCCACCAGCTCCGTATAGCACTGGGTGTAGGGCAACTCGGCGGTCAATAGCCGGGTGACTCGCTCAGGCTCCTTCGCCGCAACCCAGGCCCGCGTGGCATACTTAAGCAGGTTAGAACGCTGGTACTGCGATGACCAGTCAAGGCCCTTCTGGCTTGGTTTGGTTGTTGGCTTCTGCATTTCATCTAACTGTACTTGATAGTGTCGCGCGATCTGCCCCCAGTCACCGACCGTCAGCTCATCCTCGTCGACCGGCATCTCTTCAAGATCGCTCAAGAGCCCGTAGTCGTCCTGACGCTGCAGTTCCCAGAACCATAACATCCGCTCAACAGCGGAGCGCCCACTGTTGGCCATCGCCAGGATTACAACGGGAAAACACTCAGCAATGGCCATCAGTGTCTCGCCCTCGTCCTGAGAGTCCGCAATCTGCTCAATCCCCTGCCTGAATAACTGCTCACCCAGTTCAATCACCGACTCATAGCAACCGCGATCCAGCAGCAATGACAGGCGCTCCTCGATACTGGAATAATCCGGTGTAAAGCCCTCGCCATCCCAATAATTCTGCCACCCCCGTTGCTGGAGCGTTTTCCTGATATCCCGCTCGAGCTGGCTGATCAGCGGTTGCATATCGTCATCGGCCGCCATTAACCGCAGTTCTAGAAACTCCTCAACGGCGCTATGCCGCTGTGCCGTTTCCAGCAACAGAGCCACCAACTCGGTTTTGTCCAGGGACAAGAGTCTGGTCTCCAGCCTGGACTGCAAATCGGTTGCGTTTCGCGTCTCAGCGTCCATATCGGAGTCTGCCTCAACGCCTTGCAATAACGCAAGACGGGGGTCGCTTGCCTCGGCTGCCGCCACCTGTTTTCCGTTGCGCAGCAGATCGTTATAGACCAGCAGCGTCGCGACAC
>SDWN01000158.1 GCA_004195305.1 Neptunomonas sp.
AAGAAATATTTGAATTATTACAAGCCACAAAACGAAATATTAGCCCTATGGATCTTGATCGAATCGACCGGCATATACTCAGCGTCCTGCAACGGAACAACCGGATCAGCAACCAGAACCTGGCTGAACAGGTTGGATTGTCGCCGCCTGCCTGCCTGCGACGGGTGCGCAAGCTGCGCCAATCTGGGGTGATCTCTGCCGACGTTTCGCTGGTCAATCCTGACGTGGTTGGGTTCCGGCTCAACATCATCGTCGAGGTGGAGATGGTGCGTGATCAGCTGGATATCTACGACACTTTTGTCCGTAAAATGAAGGCCGCGCCGGAGGTAAGTCAGTGCTATCAGGTTACCGGTGAGGTGGATTTTGTGCTGGTGGTACTGGTGCCAGACATACAAGCCTACGAAGCATTTTGCCGTCGTGAACTGGCCAGTAATCCCAATCTAAGCAAATTCCGCTCATTGATCTCGCTGAGGCGGGAGAAGTTCCAGACCGCTATCGAGCTTGAAGCGAAATGACTGTATATCCCGCGTATGCCAACAAGAGAAGGGCTATTAGCTTTTTTACTTGCAATGATCATCGCAAGCGGCTGGATTGTCGGCTGCAGCCTCCAGTCACTGGGTAACAATGCGTTGATCAGAGTGCCCTTAGGTTACCGCGCCTAGAATAGGGTAACCTACCTGTGTTTTTATGAAGATCTTCGTATCGCGAAATATGATAGCCGACAACCGTAGCCTGAGACTCCAAAACGATGGCCAACTTTTACACAGAAGACAGAATCAGCATCCACACGCTGGAAGATATCATCAATCGCCCCCACTTCGAGGCGTCCGTGCCACCCAGTCGATCACGGCTAAGGTATGTACTGGCCTCTTATTCCTTTCCTAGAAAGATCGCCAGCTGCAGTATTACTAACTGTTATCTAAATCACAAAAAAGGGTATTTGGTTCGCCTCTCGAATGGGGCGGAATGTAGTATTTGCGAAAGTTGCGCCAACCGTCATATGGATCAGGCTGCGCTAATCCCTCCAAAGATGTCTCGAAGTCGATCAGGCCGTAGCTCTACCGCGTCAACCCGTTCATCGACTGTACAATCTGTCACCCGGAACATGGATCTGGATATCTTTGTCAGCGAAAGCCGGCGCATTAAGGAGCGGGTAAAGGAGCTCAAGCAGATGCCTCAAGGGGCCAACTGGTTGTTTCAGTCGCTGAGTCACTTTCAAAAAGCCTATCCATCGGAGCTGGTTATCGCTCTGAAAGAGCTGCAGGCGGGGAAGGAGGAAAGTACTGTTTTTGAATGTCTGATAGAAAACAACGCCAGCGACCAACAACTACAGGATATTGAGCAACTGGATGGGTTGGGCATCTTTTTTGCGGATATCCGGCAGTTATTGGTTGAAAGCGTTCTTAAGCCATTGACGATACTCGATGAAAAGGCAAAAAAAGCAGGATCGAAGGGGGTTGTCGGCGTATCGGTTGATTGGCCTGACCAGGTTGAACACAACTTAGTGGCGGCGGAAAAACTGCTGATTGAAGCACAGTTGTTTTTCACCGAGGAGAACATAAAACGGCTGCATAGCATTCCCCTTCCAAACGAAGCCGCGAAGAGAGTTTCCACCCTGCGCTGGGATTGTGCCAAGGGGGGCGTGAAAAGCGGTTAATTTCAGGGGCGTGATCAAGCTTGTCGACACAGGTTTTGCGTTTGGCTTATCAATTTCTGACCGTGTTCAGCCTAATCCATTAGTCGTTGATAGTCATTGCCGTGGTGAAAATGGCGCGCTGTTCTACGACTATCATAACCGCGTCGTTAATGGGTTCAATTGACGAATCAAAGGCCAACATAGTTGGACACTTCAAAAGCATCGGGTTTGCCTTCTTCAAAGCCAAAGTAATAAATCTCCTCGGTCGCGCCCGTTTCTTTGTCCAGAATACCCAATACAAACTCCTGCTTATGCTGCTTGGCTAAGGTATAGAAAAAATTCAATGGCACTTTCAGTTCCGTTTTCCGCTTTACCACCATGTGAATACCTAGCGCCGGAAACTCACGCGAATGCGAGGCATCGCCGTCAGGTTCATCGCGGAGCTGGTTAACAAGGATAACATTAGACGGATTCTGCTTGACCCATTCAGATATGGATTCGCAGATGGGGTGACTCAACTTATCGAAGTCGGCAGGGTCAAGAGTAGAACCATCAAGGTAGATAAAGAGGTCCATAAGTTATACATCCGGTAAGAGTCATGGAGTCCAAATGCTCCGCAGCGAATGATACCGTTTTTTTCATTAGCCAAGAAAGGGGCAATCGATATCCGGGTTAGGGAACCTGTCATGGGCCCAAACCGGACACTCGATAGGATCATAATGCGTGCCAGCCATAGGTTGCATACGTCCGCTGTCTGCAATCCACTTCACAATCTCTCAGACTGTGTTATCGTGTTACCTGTCTCTTATACACATCT
>SDWN01000166.1 GCA_004195305.1 Neptunomonas sp.
CCGTTGTTGACCTTTGCTCAGGTTCAGCATGCGGTGCCGATGCTGTCGCTGGGTAACGCGTTCAGTGATCAGGATCTGTCCGATTTTGACCGCCGCATCCGCGATCGCTTAAGCCTCCCTGATACGCAGTTGATCGAATACGGTGCCGAGCCCAAGTTGGATGGTATCGCCGTCAGTTTGATGTATGAGGATGGCCTGCTGGTGCGTAGCGCAACCCGGGGCGATGGTGAAACCGGTGAAGATATCAGCCTCAATGTGCGTACGATTGACGCGATACCGCTGCAGCTGCGTGGCGACGGCTGGCCGCGCCGGTTGGAGGTACGGGGTGAGATCTTTATGCCCAAGGCGGGGTTTGAGGCGCTCAACAGACGGATGCATGAGGCCGGTGCGAAGCCCTTCGTTAATCCCCGCAATGCCGCTGGCGGCAGTCTGCGCCAGTTGGACTCGGCGGTTACCGCGACCCGTCCCCTGAGCTTCTGTGCCTACGGTTTCGGGCTGTTGGAGCAGGGTGAACTGCCGGGTAGGCATACCGAACTGCTTAAGCAATTTAATACCTGGGGGCTGCCGATCAACCCCGAGATGCGTTGTCTGGAGGGGCTTGACGCCTGTCTGGATTACTACCAGCAGCTGGCCGAAAAGCGCGATCAGCTCGGTTACGACATCGACGGTATCGTGTTCAAGGTCAATCAACGTGAACAGCAGCGGCAGCTGGGGTTTGTCGCCCGTGCACCGCGTTGGGCGATTGCACGCAAATTTCCAGCGCAGGAGGCGACGACGCAACTACTGGGTGTCGATTTTCAGGTGGGACGGACCGGTGCCGTGACCCCGGTGGCGCGCCTGGCGCCGGTGTTTGTGGGTGGCGTCACGGTCAGTAATGCGACGCTGCACAATATGGATGAGATCGAACGTCTGGATGTGCGGATCGGCGATTGGGTGCAGGTGTGTCGCGCCGGGGATGTCATTCCAAAAGTGGTGCGTGTGGTGCTGGAAAAGCGTCCGGCGGATACGCTGCCGGTTGTGTTGCCTGAGCACTGCCCGGAGTGTGGGGCGCAAGTGGAGCGTTCTGATGATCAGGCTGCAGCGCGTTGCAGCGGCGGCATCAGTTGCTCGGCGCAACGTAAACAGGCGATCAAGCACTATGCCTCGCGCAAGGCGATGGATATTGACGGGCTGGGGGATAAGTTTGTAGATCTGCTGGTAGATAGGGGGCTGGTAGCCCAGTTAGCCGATCTCTATTGTTTGGATCGTTGTCGCGTAGCGGGCCTCGGCGGCAAGGGGGATAAGTCCGCAGATAATTTGATCGCGGGTCTGCAGCAGAGCAAACAAACCACCCTGGCGCGGTTTCTTTACAGCCTGGGCATCAGAGAGGTGGGTGAGGCGACTGCGGCGTCACTTGCTAAGCACTTCCTGAGCCTCGATGCGATCCAGCATGCCGATGCCGAAGCCTTGCAACAGGTGCCTGATGTGGGGCCCGTGGTGGCCCATCACCTGGCGCTGTTCCTGCGTCAGCCACATAATATCGAGACGATCGATGCGCTCTTGGCCGCAGGCGTTCACTGGCCCGCTATCGAAGCAGCGGCACAACAGCCACAGCCCTTGGCGGGGCAATCCTACGCCATTACCGGCAGTTTTACCGCGATGGCCCGGCCTGAAGCCAAGGCCCGGCTCGAAGCGCTCGGTGCTAAGGTCACGACCGGCGCCCCTTCATCAAAAACCGATGCGCTGATTGCCGGTGCTAAGGCCGGGTCCAAACTGGCCAAAGCCGAAGCCCTGGGGGTGGCGGTGTGGGATGAAGCACGGTTGCTGCAGCTACTGGAGCAGGGCGTATGAAGATCCCCTACCAGCAGCTGAGTGCCGAGGCGCTGCAGGGGTTGTTGGAAACGTTCGTTTGCCGTGAAGGCACCGACTACGGTGAGCGAGATTATTCATTGCAGGATAAGATCGAGCAGGTACTGCAGCAGCTGCAGCGCGGCAAGGTAGTGATCTGCTATGACAGCTACCTGCAGAGCTTTAGCATCGTCACCGAACAGGTTTATCGCAGCTCCCACGAACTGCAGCAATAACCCCATTGTTCATTCTCGGTTCAGTGATCTAGGCGTATCCTCAATCCTGCGTAATGTCTACAGTTATCCTTAAGCCGCAACCGCGTAGGCTGTTCTGGGATGCGTTCTGCAGAGGTCAGTCACTATGGAAAATTTAGATCAACTTATCGCCGCCCTGGCGCTAACACTGGGGGTCGGTTGGGCCAGCGGTATCAATTTATACGCGACCGTGCTGATGCTGGGGGTGTTGTCCAATTCAGGGCACATCGATCTGCCTCCTGAGCTGGCCGTGGTGGGAGATCCGCTGGTGTTGATGGCCGCAGGTTTTATGTATGTGGTGGAGTTTTTTGCCGATAAGATCCCCGGGGTCGATACCGGCTGGGATACGCTGCATACCTTTATCCGGATTCCGGCGGGCGCGGCACTGGCGGCGGCAGCGGTGGGTGATGTTAATGTCGCGGTCGAGAT
>SDWN01000167.1 GCA_004195305.1 Neptunomonas sp.
CTTTCTTTTACCATGGGGCGGGAGTCGATATCCCTCAAAGCAATTATATGAGGTTGCCATGAGTTTTCTAGATACACTTTATAGTGCATTCGCACTGGTTTCTCAGTCGGGCAGCATACTCGCGTTGGGATTAGGCGTATTAATCGGCGTTTTCTGCGGGGCTATCCCGGGGATGTCTGCGACTATGGCTGTGGCATTGACACTCCCTTTCACGTTTGCCTTGGAACCCGTCGTTGGGATTCTATTGCTCTTGGGGGTCTACAAAGGGGGTATTTTTGGGGGATCTATCCCTGCTATATTGATTAAAACACCGGGAACCCCCGCGTCGAGTGCGACCATCATAGACGGCTATCCCATGGCTGAGCGAGGTCAAGCCGGCAAGGCGTTGGGCATGGCGCTCTACGCCTCATGTACCGCCGATGTGATCTCTAATCTGGCGCTTATCCTTTTCGCAGGATGGCTTGCATCCTTTGCAATGAATTTTGGACCGCCGGAATTTTTCACCCTGATCGTCTTTGCTCTGATGATAATTGCTGGCATATCGGGCGATAAGATGTTGCTCGGCATTTTCTCCGCGACCCTTGGGCTATTGTTGGCAACCGTCGGGCTTGACCTTGTCTACGGTACCGACCGGTTTATTATGGGTAATCCTGATTTGATGGGAGGATTTAACTTTATTGTTGTCCTTATCGGGCTATTCGCAATTCCAGAAATTATCGCCTACGCAAGGCAGCCTTCGGATGAGCACGGTAGAGTGCGGGGTCTTGGGAATGATGCCGTCACCTTTGGCGAGTACAAACGTTGTTTCAAGTCGATATGTCGTGGTGGGGTTATAGGCGCTATTCTGGGATCGATCCCGGGCATTGGTGCTGCGCCTGCTGCATTCCTGTCATACAGTGAAGCACGTCGAAATTCACCCAATAAAGCTAACTTCGGTAAAGGAGAGATCGAAGGCGTGGCGGCGTCGGAGGCGGGCAATAATGGTGTTTGCGGCTCTACCCTGATACCGCTGCTTGCGCTGGGCATCCCTGGTGACGTGATAACGGCAATTATCATTGGGGCCTTTATGATGCACGGCCTTCAGCCGGGTCCCTTGCTGTTTCAGGAGAATGGCGATCTCGTCTATGCGCTCTTTATGGGGCTTATTCTAAGCTCTGTGTTTTTATTGTTTATCGGTGGCTTTGCCATCAAAGTTTTCAAACATATTGCCGATATTCCCAAATCAATTCTGTTGCCTTCGGTGCTGGTTCTCTGCGTGTTCGGTTGTTTTGCGGTGAACAATTCGCTGTTTGATGTCATGGTGATGTTTGCATTGGGTTGGTTTGGTTATTTCTTAATGCGCAGCGATCTGCCAGCAGCGCCGTTTCTGATCGCCTTTATTTTAGGGCCGTTGCTAGAAGATAACTTCAGGCAGTCGATGCTGGTCTCGGGTAGTGACATTGGGATTCTGTTCAGGGGTCCTATCACTTGGTCTTTCTGGGGGCTGACGGCTATGACGCTGTTCTTCTTGATCAAATCCCATCTAAAAGAGAAGAAATATGAAAGTGAACGTGCGTTGACCGCCGAGGCAGTGGAGTAGTACAACCGTTGAAAGGCGCCCCATGGATGGGGTGCTTCTCTCGTAACTCAGGCAGAGTGTAAGTTTTGATTACATTCATTCTATTGATGCAGTCTGCCTTTAGGTTCAATGGTTTCAGGTTACCCAAGGCCGATGGAGTTCATTGATCGGGTACTAGTACTTAATCCATTTAATCCTGACCAGAATGCGCGGCAAGCCCGGTACTTTTAGTGCGGGGAAGGATAGCGCCGGAGGCATAGCCTCCCTAGTGGGGGCGGGATTGCTGCTCAATGTACTGCCTGACTACGGATAGTGGTGCGCCGCCCACACTCCCAGCGTAGTAGCTGGGGCTCCATAGCGCGTTTTTTAGATAAGCGGCTTGCACAAGTTCTGGGTGGAGTTGCTTTAGCCGCCTACTGGAAACGCCCTTCAGGCTGTTTACCATCCGGCAGCGGACAAGATTACACTGGTAGTGGATAACCTTAATACTCATGCGGCATCGTTGCTCTACAAGGCATTTGATCCGCCCAAAGCTAGCCGTCTTCGTAAGCGACTGGATATTCACCATACGGCTAAGCATGGAAGTTGGTTGAATATGACAGGACCTGAGTTGAGCATCCTCGGTCGTCAATGTTTGCATCCGCGAATAGCGGATCAAGAGCCGGCCCTGAGAAAACCCATAGCGAGACGGTTTGTAGGTCTTCGTTAGGTGATCGAACTTACGATAATCACCTGTTTATTCGCTTCGGTGACCCCCAGACCCACGCCGAAAGCCCTACAGCCATAGCACCAACTAAGGTGCGCCGCGTCCTAATCTCCATGGCCTGGCAAGCATCGCAACCCCGAGTTTCGAGCCCCGCGGTTTCCTTCCTCGAGTTTTCTTTGACACCCGCCCGCTGAATCATTGAGCCCTCCAGGCCCTGTCTCTTATACACATCTCCGAGCCCACGAG
>SDWN01000170.1 GCA_004195305.1 Neptunomonas sp.
CTGCTTACCTGTTGAGCAAAAACTGCAGTCAAGCGAGCAGCCGACCTGGGAGGAGACGCAGAGTGTTCTGCGATCGCCATCAGGAATCAACACCGCCTCCATGGAGCTCCCGCCATCAACACGCAATACCCACTTACGCGTACCATCTTTTGAGATATCCTGATAGACGATCTCTGGCGCACGGATCTCTGCAATCTCTTCCAGTTTGTTTCGTAAGACTTTACTCACATTAGTCATCTCATCAAAACTGTTTGCCCCGTTTTGATGGATCCACTTAATCACCTGCGTCGCACGAAATTTTTTCTCGCCGATACTCTCGAAAAACGCTTCCATCTTACTTTTCGACAGGCCCAGCAAATTGATTTTTTCAGGCGTTGGTGTCATGACACGAAAATCTCGGTAAGGGATAAAGCAGCGTACAGAGGAAAGCCCCTGTACGCCAAGACGAAATTAGCCGCCAAAAAAGTATGCAATTTCGCGTGCCGCAGACGCTGCAGAATCAGAACCGTGTACCGCGTTAGCGTCGATTGACTCAGCAAAATCAGCACGAATAGTGCCCGCTTCCGCTTCCTTAGGATTAGTGGCTCCCATCAGATCGCGGTTTTTAGTGATCGCGTTGTCACCTTCTAGCGCCTGCACCATCACCGGGCCTGACATCATGAACTTAACCAGATCCTCAAAAAAAGGACGCCCTTTATGCTCCGCGTAAAACCCTTCAGCTAGTTCACGGCTCAGAGTCAACATTTTCGCCTCAACAACCTTCAAGCCGTTAGTTTCGAAACGGCTATAGATCTTGCCGATTACATTCTTCGCTACTGCGTCGGGCTTGATGATAGAAAGAGTACGTTCAATTGCCATGTAAATTCACCAATAGTTAGAGTAAAAAACAGCTAAGTATAATGCTCCGGCATGCGCTATAACAGGCCTATCTCAACAAAGGCAATGGATACAAAGTCGTCTAGACTAACTTTGTGGACGTCAAACCCTTCAGGAGGGCTATTTATGCCGACCAGCCCAATCACTCACATGCTCTTAGCATGGCAACAACACACCATTAAACACCTGCCCCAGGTCAATTACGAAGTCGCCGTTGACAGAGATGATGTCATCAAACTTGAAGCCCTGGCGGAGCTATACCAACTCCCGCTCGACGACATCATCGCCAGCCTAGTCAGCTGCGCGCTGAAAGAGACAGAGCAAAAAATGCCATACATTCAAGGTCAAAGAGTTATTCGAACGGAAGAGGGTGACCCTGTGTATGAAGATATTGGCGATACACCGAGGTATATTAAGATCAAACAACAGCTGGAACGACACCAGAAACAACAAGCACAAAAACAGCCAACCCCTGAGCCACCCAGCAACACTAGGAGATAAGACTCACCACCTCACCCAAACAAAAACGAGGCCACATAGGGCCCCGCTCTGAACGACTTGGACATTATTAGCTAACTATTTTTTGGTTCCAGCGACCTCAGGCAGAGTGGCAGCCAGTACGCCACGATTGCGCCCTATCAGGACCTCTCCTACACCTTTAACTGCCGACAGCTGATCGACCGACTGAAATGGTCCATGCAACTCCCGATAACGAACAATCTCCTGCGCTTTAATTAAGCCGATACCCTTCAGCCCCTGTGCCATCTGCTCCGCTGTTGCATGGTTAACATCGACGGCTGCAACGACCTGTAGCGACAGCCCCATCAATAAACCCAACAATCCTACTCTAACTCTTTTATTCACAATCACACTCCTTGTGGACCAATGGCGTTCATCCTTTTTTAGATGAATCACTAGTCTAGACCAGGTTTTTTATTTCTGCCAAAACCTGGCGCAAACTAACGATCGGATCGGCCGCCTGGGTAATTGGCCGCCCCACAACCAGATAATCACTGCCTGCCAGGACCGCCTTAGCCGGCGTCATAATCCGCTGCTGATCACCGACATCAGCACCTGCAGGTCTGATTCCTGGCGTGACTAAACAAAACTCGGACCCCAGCCGCTGCCTCAGCAACAACGCCTCCTGCGCAGAGCAAACAACCCCGTCCATGCCACTCTGCTGCGCTAATAGCGCTAGCCGCTGAACCTGCTCCTGCGGCTCGTCGTGCAGACCCAGCTGCCGTAAGTCTTCAGCCAACATACTCGTAAGCACCGTCACCGCAATCAGTAACGGCTTACTCCCGGATCGTTTATCCAATTCGTTTCTGGCCACTTCCATCATTTTTTGGCCTCCCGAGGCGTGAACATTAACCATCCACACACCCATCTCTGCCGCAGCAACTACCGCCTTAGCGGTGGTATTGGGAATATCATGAAATTTAAGATCCAAAAACACCTCGAAGCCCTGCCGGTGAAGCGCATCAATGACGGCGGGCCCGCTACGGGTAAAGAGCTCCTTGCCTACTTTAACCCGACATAATGCGGGATCCAGCTGTGCCGCCATCGCTAAAGCCTGCTCCATGGACGGATAATCAAGTGCCACTATAATTCGAGATAACTGCTGAGTCTGTTC
>SDWN01000171.1 GCA_004195305.1 Neptunomonas sp.
CTGCAGGAAGAGTTGGCCGTCGGCGGCCATGTTGTCGGTGTCAAAAACACCGAGCACCAGGTTGCCGAGGGTGAAGGTGATGCTTTCACCAGTAACGTAAGAGAAGCTGCCGGTGGCATCGGTTAAACCGGTGAGACCCGATTCCGTCACATAGGTCATGCCGATGATCGGTGCGTCGATGAACGAGCCTGTGGAAACGGGGGGCTGCGCGTCTGCGGAGCCGGGGTCACCTTCCATGACCACTGTGCTTGTAGCAGACGCTGTGCTCCCGTCAGAATCGGTCATTGTATAATCGACACCCAGGTTGAAATCCGCAGCATAATCAATAAAGCTGAGGCTTTCAAAGGCAAGTTTGTAATTCTCAGCCGAGGTCAGGTCACCATCAGTATCTACTGAGGAAAACTCAAAAGCGGTCAGATATCTGAGGGTGTTCGTCGTGTATGAGTCTGTGTCAATCGTCAGCATCTCAACGACTGCATGGGCGTTAGGCCCTTGGCCACTCATGTCACCACTGAAGCTGACGTTCGCCCCGGTAGCATCAACCCCGTAAGCGACCCAGTGTACAGTCTCATTTGCGGCCAGGGCAATTGTCGAAAATGAAATTGATGTCAATTGACCCGAAAAATCAACAGGGCCTGCGGGGTCCTCAATATTGCCCGTATAGCCGAAATCGATAAACAGGGTTTCGCCATCCTTACTGTTCACATCTTGGCCAGCCCCCACGGCGATGGTTTTTGCACTTGTGTTGACTGTGCTTCCCGCCGCCGCTGTTTTGGTACTGTAAACCACCGCCTGAATTTCAGTCACACCATCCGTCCCGAAATCTAACAGGCCCTTTTCTCCAATGCTCGTGTTCCCACCACCGATGATTGAATTTGATATATTCGAAATAGCCATCAGGTCATTAAGCATGTCGAAAGTGAATTCCGGTCCTGCCCCGTTAGTATCGCTTGGGTTTGTACCGTCACCAAGCAGGTTGATATCATAGGTAAAAGCAGTTTTAGGATTCCCCGTAGCATCCAACACCGTTCCGGTAACTGTGTGATTCGTCTGATCAATCGTGATCGTAATTTCTTGACCATCGGCATAGATTTTAACTGGAGCAGTGGGGTCTATGGCTCCCGGGTCTGTGACGGTGACCGAATCTATGGTCAGGGCGGTGACGTCAGCGGACAGGGTTGCGTCAAGATTCCCGGAGACCGAATAGCTTGTTGCATTGGCCCCTATGAATGACTGATCGGCTGCGGTGGGAGTATCGTCAATAATTGTTACATTCAGGTTTCCGCTTGCCGTTGCAGAATCAGTCGCGGTGACAACCAATGCGATGTCATCGGTATAAGCCCCTGTGTGGCTCACTGATTTGTCAAGTTCATAGGTGTAGGTCACAATGCCGGTTGCCCCGTCATAGGCATTGATAGTGATCCAACCTTCTCCGGTATCAATAGGGGTAGAATTGACCGTTCCGCCGGCGTCAATTGCCACAGTGCCTGCTACGGTGAGCGACTGCAGTCCCGTGCCTTCAGTAATGGTAAAAGTTTTGGTCGTGATTAATTCGGAGGTGTCTGGCGCAGTGAGAAGGCCATCCTCGTATACCGTCCGTTCACCAGCAGCGGTTAGGGTCACGTTGATGGTGGGAACCGGGTTTACGGTAATGTTGAGCCGGCCGACATCGGTGAGGCTGCCATCGGTGACGGTGTAGTCGACGAAATCGGCGCCGATATAGTTGGCGGCCGGGGTGTAGGTGTAGCTGCCGTCGGCAGCCAGCATCAGCGAACCGCCCTTATCGGTGGTGAAGGTCCCGGCGGCGACGGTTAGGCTGTCGCCATCGAAATCGGTGTCGTTGAAATCGAGGTCGACGGTTGAGGTAAAGAGGGTGTCTTCGGATGCGTTGATCGCGTCATCGATTGCGACCGGGGTGTTGTCGTTGATGTTGGTCTCGCTCAAGGTGATGGTGGCGGTGGTGGTGACGCCCGCGCCATCGAGCATATCGACATCGTAGGTGCCTGAGTTGGGTGCCGCCTCATAATCATTGACCGCGGCGAGCACACCGTCCGGGGTGATGGTGATGTTGCCTGAGCTGTCGATCTGATAGAAGCCGTCGCTGGAGGTGTCGGTATCGGTGGTTTTGAAGGAGAAGCCGGCGACGCCGTCGACATCGCTGGCGGTCAGGGTGGCGACGATTGCATCATCGCTCTGGTTCTCAGCGTAGTTGAAACTCTGGTTGGCGAAGCTGGCGACTTCGTCGAGGTTATTGATGCTCAGGCTTACGGCCTGCTCGGTAGCCGTGTTCACGCCGTCGTTGGCCAGCACCGTGAAGTTGTAGCTCGACTGGCCTTCAAAGTTGGGGTCGCCGGTCAGGGTCACGGCACCGCTGGTCGGGTTGATGCTGAACAGCGCGTCATCGCCGGTCGCCTTGAGGCTGTAGGTCACGCCCGCGGTGATGTCGGCGTTGTCGTCGGCAATGGCGGTGTAGACCACCTGGCCGGCGCCGGAGTTCTCATCGATGGCG
>SDWN01000393.1 GCA_004195305.1 Neptunomonas sp.
ATTCTTTCATTATCCCTGTAGGTCTGGCTGAAATTGCTTCTGCATTTAAGACACTTCCCTCATTATCCCTGTGGGTCGGTTTCATTCTGATAGAACCCTCAGGGGGTTATCTATGTAGGGATGACGCACCCAAAAAAACCAATATTCCTTCGTGGATTTGGGTTGTTTTCGATCAGGGTGCTGCATGCGTCAGGCTGAAGCCCGACCCACAAAAGAGAGCTGCAGGCTGGGAGGTGTTGGTTTATGTAGGTCGGTCTGAAATTGCTCCTGCATTTAAGACACTTCCCACATCCCTGTGGGTCGGTTTCATTCTGACAGAACCCCCAGGCGGCTGCATGTGTCGGGATGACGCACCCAAAAA
Organism: Neptunomonas sp.; assembly: GCA_004195305.1. Lineage (GTDB taxonomy): Bacteria > Pseudomonadota > Gammaproteobacteria > Pseudomonadales > Balneatricaceae > Motiliproteus. Next base: position 362 of record SDWN01000393.1, read on the forward strand.
AACCAATATTCCTTCGTGGGTTTGAGTTGTTTCCGATCAGGGTGCTGCTCGCGTCAGGCTGAAGCCTGACCCACAAAAGAAGCAGATGTATGCGCATCACATGTCGCGGTGATGGCTGAAGATCATGGGTAATCAGGTAAGGATATGGCGGAGCATATCCTTAAGGGGCTCGAGAGGGCGAAAACGTCAATTTTGGGCCGTGAGAGGTCTCTTCCCTGCACAGATATTCCATAACCGCGAGCTTCGGCATCGCGTGCATCAGACCCCGCTATCACTCGTTACGCAGTACTCGCAGCGGACTGAGTGTGACCAGTTTGCGGGTTCCGATCCATCCGGCGCAGCCGACCAGTAGCGCGCCTAGCAGTGGACAGAGTAGCCACAGACCCAGGTGGGGGGCGTAGTCGAGTTGCAGCAGTTGCCGATAGAGCCAGAACCGCAGCAGTTCAACCAGTGCGCTTGCTGTGAGTCCCGCTACGGCTCCGAGCAGGATAAACTCGGTGCCGAGCATCTGCTGCAACAAGCGTCCGCGAGCGCCCAGAGTCCGCAGCAGGGCGCCTTCGCGCATTCGCTCGTCAAGGCTGGACGCGAGCGCGGCAAACAGCACCGTCAGTCCAGCCGCCAATACAAACAACAGAACATACTCCACCGCCAGGGTGACCTGGGTGATGATGCTGCGAATATTGCCCAGCAGCTGCTCCACCGCCAGCAGGGTAAGGGTGGGGAACTGCTTCATCAGCGAGACCAGCTCGCGGCGCCGCTCGGCGGGCAGGTAAAAACTGGTGATGTAGTTGGCGGGAAGGCCATCGAGTCCGCCGGGGGGGAAGATGACGTAGAAGTTGGGCCGCATGGAGCTCCAGTCGAGGCTGCGCAGGCTGGCGATTTCGACCTCGATGCTGCGATGGCCGAAGTCGAAACTTAACCGGTCACCCACACCCACACCGAGATTGTGGGCTAACTTCTGCTCCAGCGAGACCAGCGGCTTACCCTGATCCTGCGCCGTCCACCAGCGTCCGGCGAGAATCTTATTATCCGGCGCCAGGCTGGCGGATGAGGCGCTGTCGCTAAAGGTCAGGTTCAGTTCGCGGCTAATCGCGTGTCGTCCTGGGGATTTTTCGGGCAGGACGCGCTGAGCCTCGACACCGTTGATCTGGCTGAGGCGGCCGCGCACCATTGGATACAGGCCACTGAAACGGATCTGCTGCTGATCCAGATACTGACTCAGGGGCTTTATCTGATCGGGCTGGATGTTGATCAGAAAATGGTTGGGTGCATCCTCCGGCAGACTGCGTTGCCAGCTATCGATCAGATCGGCGCGCACCAACAGAATCAGAGCCATCGCCGCCAGTGTCAGGCTGAAGGCGATCAGCTGGCCGATACCCGCATTGGGACGGCGCATCAGGTTGCTCAGTGCCAGACGCCAGCTCAGCGGACCCTGGATTCTGGCCAATGTGCGCAGCAGCCCCCAACCGAGTAGTCCCAGTAACAGGATGCCAATGCCGCCGCCCACACCGATCAGCAGGGTGAGTTTGAGATCCTGGCTGTGGGCCCACAGCAGCGCCAGGATCAGGCCGCCGGATACCCCATAGACCAGCCAGGCACTGGCGGGCAGCGGATCGAGTTCGCGTCGCAGCACCCGCAGTGGCGAGACCCGGCTCAGCCGCAGCAGCGGTGGCAGGGTGAATCCGGCGAGCACCAACATCCCGGTGGCAAAGCCGATTAGCGCCGGTGCTAGTCCCGGTCCTGGCAGCTGTGTCGGCATCAGTTGCCCCAGCAGCGCCACCAGCCCGTATTGGCTCAGCCAGCCCAGCGCCACGCCGATCAGGGCGGTCAGGGTGCCGGCCAGTAACAGTTGCAATGCGAACAGTTGCAGAATCTGGGTCTGGGTCTGGCCCATGCAGCGTAGCAAGGCGGCGCTATCAAAGTGACGCTCGCTGTAGCGGCGTGCTGCCATCGCAATCGCAACTCCGGCCATGATCACCGCCAGCAAGCTGGACAGGTTGAGGTAGCGCTGCGCCTTACTCAGGGTGCCGCCCAACGAGGGGTTTTCCTGATGGATATCCAGCAGTCGCTGCCCGGGCAGGAGTCGCTCGGCGAGCCAGGCCTTGAAGCGGCCGGCGGAAGAGCGCGAGACATTCCTCGATGCTG
>SDWN01000394.1 GCA_004195305.1 Neptunomonas sp.
TAGTTGGGGTTTTATGAAATCAAATATAGTGCGTAAATTTAGATTCTTCCCAGCTATGATTTTGTTTCTTATTACGATAAGTCTAAATGTCAGCGCCGCTACAACCCCGTCGTATACAAATACTGCTGACAGATCTATCCCTGATAATTCTACATCTGGAGCAACCAGAACGATAGTAATTAATGATACAGGGGTGCCTGATAACGCGATTATCACGGATACAGCATATGGCGTTTTGATCCCCCATACATGGCCTAGTGACCTGAGAGTAACGTTAACAAGTCCTTCTGGAAAAAGCTTGGTTATTTGGAATAATCAAGGGGGATCTACCGATGGTGGTGAAGACGACGATTCTGCTGATGATAATGATATACACCTTGCCAGAACTACGGCATATTTTGATGGTGAGCTGATTAAGGGAGGTAGCTGGGTTGTTAAGGCAGTTGATTCTGCTGCTGAAGATACCGGTTTCTTTGATACGTTTTCTTTAGGCTTTGCATATTCCGTTCCAGTTTCCATTCCAATAATAAATTCCGTTTCGGTGAATCCCTCCTCTGCTGTTTCAGGGAGTACATTTACTTTCTACGCAAATTTATCGGGTAGCTTGCCGAGTGGGTATTCGATGTACGTAGATTTTGGTGCTGGCTATCAGGTAATGAGTGGAAGTGGATCGTCTTATAGTAAAGGCGGTATTGCAAACACGGTCGGAACAGGTAGAAATTTCACTGTTCAAATGCGCGATGCGAGCAACTCCGTTAGCAGCTATAAAAGCGGAACCTATACTGTAACAGAGCCTATAGAAATACAATATCCGCCCACGCTTAGTATTTACTCGGCACTAAGTACTACCACGCAAGGAGTCCTGTATTGTGTGCAATTGAAGGCGACAGATTCAAATAATAATCTGAAACAGTTGGAAGTGAACTGGGGGGATGGGTCGTCTCTGTCAACCTATAGCTATTCTAGTAATACCGGTACTTATACTCGGCAAATGTGCCACACCTATGCCCAGTCGGGTAGTTTTACCTGGGGTGCAAGGGTTCTTGACCATACGAGTAAAGAGGACTCAGTTCAAAAAACGGTATCTGTGGCTTCGAATGTACCAAACATTTCTTCAGTTTCAGTAAATCCTATTTCTGCAGATTCTGGCAGTACCTTCACCTTCTCTACATCTTTGTCAGGTAGCTTGCCGAGTGGCTATAGCATGCAGGTCGACTTTGGTGCTGGCTATAAAACAATGACTAGTGCTGGAAATAATTCATATATCTACAGTGATGTTGCCAATACTGTTGGGGCTGACAGAGTTTTTGTTGTACGTATGCTTAATGGAAGTGGCTCGTTTGTTACTAGCAGTAGTGGTTTTTATACGGTTACTGAACCCCCTGTTCCTCAATATGATCCTGTTTTAAATATTGATTCTGCCAGTAATGCGGTTTTGCAAGGCGCTTCATACTGTGTCACCTTAAATGCTGCTGATCAGAATAATAACTTAAAAGTGTTACATGTTAATTGGGGAGATGACCCTAGTAATACCCCGGATGTCTATGACTACAGTTCGAATGTTGGAAATCATACGCAGCAGATGTGTCATATCTACGTTCAGGCAGGCTCGTTTACTTGGTCTTCAACCGTTTTTGATCATACTGGAAGAGAAGATTCGGTGACTCAGGCGGTTACCGTTTCATCAGATCCATCTCCCATTATTGAGATCCAAAGCGGACCGTCTCTGTCTGGAACTCAGCTCGCATTTACCGTTAGCACTTCAGACAACACCGATGTCGTCCGCACATCCTTTACGATATTTGCCGCTGGAAGTAGTGTCTCTATGGATATAGGCACGGCGGTAGCGGTCACTAGTCCTAGCTCCACTTACAACAGCAGCGCAAAATCCTGGGGTTACAACCCATCCACGGCAACCACCACGACAGCTTGGGATATCGATATCTCAGGCTTGCCCGATGGTAATTATGATATCGAGTTTTACGCAGCGGACGGGGTGAATACCCCCGCAGCCAATAGCGGTAAATATGGTTTCACCAAGACATCTGTGGCGCTGCCATCCATTCTGGATGTCGATGTGCAGGATAGCGGTACCGTTCCTGGCGCGGAACATAAATTCTTGGTTACGCTTTCTGCGCCTCTGCCTAGTGGTTATGGTGTCTTCGTTAATTTTGATGATCAGCAGGGCGGTTTCTTCAATCAAAACAACCCCGGTGGCCACTTGGCGTTGCCTGACCAAAATGGCAGTGTGTATTCGACCGTTTACTCTTTTGTGAAGCTTGGGATACGCTCTTTTAGAGCGGGTATCTTCCACTTACAGGGTGATACCGACCCGGCTAACGACAGCTTGGTTGTGGGTTATTCGAATTATAAAACCTGTCTGTTGGCATCGTGCATTGACGCGATAAAGAAGGTGAATGGTTACGGGGATCCCGCATTAACCGGCAGTGGCAGTCAGTTGTTTAAAAATGTCGATGTGGCCAATGGCAATTATTACCATGCCGC
>SDWN01000633.1 GCA_004195305.1 Neptunomonas sp.
GCTTGAACACAACGCCCGCAACGAATACAGGGGCGCTCAGGACCGTCGTCGATCTCCTTTGTGGACAGCGCCAGCAAGCCACTGGAACCTTTGACCATGGGCACTTGGTCGTGTGGGATAATCTGTCCCATCATGGGCCCCCCCATCACCAGGCGCGCAGACTTCTTCTTCAAACCACCGCAAAATTTGATCAGTTCCGAGGCCAGCGTGCCGATGGGGATTTCCAGGTTTTGCGGTTTACGTATCGCGCCTCCGGCGACCGTGACAATACGCGTTACCAATGGCATGCCTTGTCGCAGTGCGCGCTGGACCGCGTAGACGGTACCGACGTTGTGAACGCAGACACCGATACTTGCGGTGCGGGCGCCCTTGGCTACTTCCTGGCCGGTGATCAATCGAATCAACTGCTTATCCCAACCCATGGGGTAGCGAGAGGGGACTTCGATTACCTCGACGTCGGTGATAGCGGTGGCTGCTGCACGCATGGCAGCCAATGCTTCGACCTTGTTGTCCTCAATAGCAATGGCTGCTCGTTTCGCATTGAGGGCGATGGCCGTTAGGCGTACACCTTCGATCACAGCCGCTGGTCGTTCGCGCATCAGCCGATCATCGCAGGTCAGGTAAGGTTCACATTCACTACCGTTAACGATCAGGGTATGTATCGGATGCTGCAACCCCTGGCTGAGCTTGATGGTAGAAGGAAAGGTCGCGCCGCCCATACCGACGACACCGGCCAGGCCCACTCGTTCGGCTATCTGTTGGGGCGTTAGTTCAAAGGGGTTATCTGAGCCCTGTATATTATCGCACCAGCGGTCCTCGCCATCGGTTTCCAGGGTAATGGTGCAGACCGGTAGGCCCGAGGGGTGAGGCGCGGGGAAATCACCGATAGCGATGATGGTACCTGAGCTGGGCGCATGCACAGGTGCTGAAATCAGTCCCTGGCTGCGGGCCAGCAGTTGGCCTTTGAGTACCTTTTGCCCTACTGCTACTTCCGGTTCGGCCGGTTCTCCCACATGCTGCTGCAGAGGGATATAGAGCCGTTTTGGCAGGGGTAGCCGGGTGATGCAGTGTTCGGCGGTGCGCTGTTTAGACGCTTCTGGATGTACGCCGCCGCGAAGGCCAAATAATCTCATGGGTGACTGACCTCCAGCACCTTTGTTGCTAGCTCCTCTGTAACCAGTTCGGTGACTTGTCCGGGTTTGGGCCAATGCCAGTTGCTCAGCGTCAGCGGCACCTCTTGCATCACAATACCGTTGGTTGGGCAGACGCTGACGCAGGCACCACAACCGGTACAGGCGTCTTCCAGAACCACATGGATCTGTTTGGCTGCACCGACGAGTGCATCCGTGGGGCATTCTCTGATGCACTTGGTGCAACCGGTACAGAGGTCGCGGTTGACCCAGGCCAGCGCCGGACCACGGGACGATTCTGTGACTCCGGCGTGAGCTCGACCGAGTGTCTCAGCCAGTTGTTTAACCAGTGTTGACCCACCGGGTGGACAGAGCGTCAGTGGGGCGTCCTCTTCGATCAGCGCGGTGGCGGCTTGGCGGCAGCCTGCATAGCCGCATTGACCGCACTGGGTACCTGGCAGCAGGTTGGCGATATGCTCGACGAAAGGGTCTTCCTTAACGGGTAGATAGCGGGATACCGCGCCCAAACCTAAACCCAGCAGGGCACCGACGACGGTGAGAATAACAATGGCTGCGATCATGATTTTGCTCTTTGTAAGTGTTTGTTATTATTCTTTAAAGGGTGATAAGTGGAGGGTTATCCTGCAGGCAGGCCGGTAAAACCCATAAAAGCCAGCGACAGTAATCCTGCGGTGATAAACGCCAGCGGCGGGCCTGCGAACAAAGACGGCACCTGGGCAATGGCGAGTCGCTCCCGCAGTCCGGAAAAAATCACCAGTACCAGAACAAATCCAATCGATGCGCCGAAGCCATATAAAATACTGTGGAAAAAACTATGGGCTTGCTGGATATTCAGCAGAGCAACTCCCAAGACGGCGCAGTTGGTGGTAATCAAAGGCAAGAAAATGCCCAGGCTCTGATAGAGGCTGGGGCTGAGGCTACGGATCATCATCTCGGTGAACTGCACCACACCGGCGATCACCAAAATAAAGCTGAGTATGCGCAGAAATCCCACATCCAGAGGGATAAGTACGTAGTGTTCAAGTATCCAGCTGGCGATGCTAGCCAGGGTTAGTACAAAGGTGGTGGCAAATCCCATACCCAGTGCCGTGTCGACTTTGCTGGAGGCTCCCATAAAGGGGCATAGGCCCAAAAATTGTACCAGCACGACGTTGTTGACCAGGGCGGTGCCAAAGATCAATATCAAAATTTCTTGCACGGTCTACCCCCTGATTAATTATCTTTTTAAGCACTCCGAGCAGTGTTGTTAATCACAAAAACCAATGTCGTCATCATGATGAATGATAATTATTTCTACCTGTCTCTTATACACATCT
>SDWN01000858.1 GCA_004195305.1 Neptunomonas sp.
AGATGTGTATAAGAGACAGGCACCCAGGTCGTCTGGCTTACCTCGCGGGCTTGAAAAGCTATTTCCCTGGTCGCACGATGCTGGCGAATCTGCAGGGTTAAAGTCCCTGTAATGACCGCTAAGTAGCAACAAGCGACCATCGAGAAACGGGAGTGTTCAGCAATTGTAACCAAGGGTTCACTCGGGCGCTTTCATCTACTTAGCTGCCTTCAGGCTCGAAGAACCTTAGGCTGCAGATCAGATCGTTTTGAGCTTCCCAGCATGAACCAAATCCAATCTAGAGATGGGCGACCGGGTTCATTGGGCCACTACAGGTGCCCATCCCGCATCCTTAGATAAATCGTTTCTCCCATCATGTATAGCTACAAACGCTATAAAACTACCGGATATAGCGATGCTAACAACAGTGTAGCCATAACTATATTAAAAGCCTTTAGCCGAATATGACTGGTTAACAATCGTCGCAGTTGTAGCCCCAGTACAATCCATACACTGACTGATGGTAGGTTGATGAGACCGAACACAATGGCAACAATAGTAATCGATTCGAGACTATGGCTGGGAGAATAAACACTGATTGCTGTCAGCGCCATCGTCCAGGCCTTAGGGTTTACCCATTGAAATGATGCTGCCTGCAAAAAGGTAAGCGGGGTTGCGCTATTGTCCTGTTTGTTTTCCAGAGGTGAGGCCGTTGCGATCTTGATAGCCAAATAGAGCAAGTACATCACACTGATAACTTTTAGTATGTCATAGCTTATGGGAAAGCGGTCAAATAGTTGCATCAAGCCGATGCCAACCAAAATCAACATAAATACAAAACCGATTCCAACGCCTAGCATATGTGGGATGGTACGCTGAAATCCAAAGTTCGCTCCTGAGGACATTAGCATCAGATTATTGGGACCTGGGGTAATCGATGATACAAAGGCAAAAGCCATTAGTGCTGTAAGTAATTCATAGTTCATGCCTTATTCCTCATACTAAGTGATCATGCAATCATAGGCTGAAATATACGAAATTATCTTGCATACTTTGCTTTTGGTGGTGAGGTTTTGCAATTTATGATGAAGATTGATCGTATTGATGAAAGAATATTGTGCGAACTTAAAGACAGGGGGCGTGTTAGCAATACAGAGCTCGCTAATCGTGTCGGCCTTTCGCCATCGGCCTGCTTACGCCGAGTCCAGGAGCTGGAGCGTACAGGCGTGATTAAAGGCTATAGGGCGGTACTTAATCAATCAGAGTTAGGTGTTGGCTTTGTTGCTTATATTACGATAGGTCTGTCAGACCATTCCAAGAAGTCGCAAGAGGAGTTCGAGCAGGCCGTCACTAAATCCTCGGAAGTACGTGAATGTCATAATATCACTGGAGTCTCAGAGTACTTGCTCAGGGTAGAAACTACTGATTTGGTGGCCTACAAAGCATTTCATAGTGATGTACTCGGCTCAATCCCCCAGGTCAACTCAATACAAACTTATGTAGTGATGGACTCCCCCAAAGATGAGCGTGCCTAGACATCTTTTTTTCCATAAAGTGAGTAAAAGGCTGTAATTCGTTACAAATAATCCGCTTCGGAAGCGCCAGCTTACTGATATGAAGAGCAGATATAAACTCGGATATTAGTCAGAATCAGATGTCTGAAATGTTGATACAGCTTTAATACATACCTCTCGTATTCCGAACACCTACTAGAAATAGTGTGTGGCATTGCGACTGCCAAGCATTTCATGAAGCTGCTTCATAATGTGGCGCAGTGGTAAAGTCAGTACTAATGGCTCCTTTGCCGCAACAGCGGGCGTAGCCAAAGAAAGACTGGGATGCTTCTTTGTGTCGTTTCTGGCTAAAGGGCTTCATGCATACGTTTAATATTCTCAGCAGCCATGCTGGGTATCTTGGCCAGTTGCTCTGCTACCCGAATCATCTGGTTGATCTCTTCTTGCGTAGCTTTGTAACCGTTTTTGGCAGCAGCTGTGTGATTAATCATCGTCTTTGCTGCATCAATCAAAATCCCTAAAATCTCGACGTTTTTCTCTGCTAGCTCTTCTATAGTGCTGTTACTCATAAGTTCTCCTAGCATCCGTAGCTTAGTAGGCGAATTTTTAAGGCGAGCTTTTCCCTTCGGGTACGACTGTTTGCAATATGGCGCAGCAGTCCACCTGGCTTAAAGATCTATAAAAAAGCCGAAGCAATCGCTTCGGCTTTTTTGTGAGTGACACATGATGCTGAAAAAAGAGCTTTAGGTTTCACTGTTGATTTTTGGAATAAATAATCACTTAAAACCAATGGTTTGAACCTTGTGTGCAAAAAATGTCCTAGAGCCCTTTGATTTCGGTTCATCCAGTGACAGGAATTGCTTCAAACCACAACTCTACAAGAGCAATTTAACCGCGTGATACTAGCCGCACTTGGAGTCACCGCAGTTAAGGCAGGTGAAGCAGCCGTCCATCAGGATCGC
>SDWN01000169.1 GCA_004195305.1 Neptunomonas sp.
CGTCGTGCGAACTGTGGCTCGCGTACGTAGTGTCCAGCGTGTTGTCCTGCGCGTTACCCGTTGCCGTCACTTGGTACCCGGTCATCACCAGGTTTTCGACATTCGCGTCCAGCGTGTAGCTCTTTAGTCCCGTCACCACGGTGTCGGTGCCTTCGTTGGCGTACTCGACCACCAAGTCCTCGGCGTTGTCCACATGGAAGGTGTCATCGCCGGTGCCGCCATACATGGTATCGGCGCTCGCCAGACCATTAATGGTGTCGTTGCCCGCACCGCCAGCCAGAATATCCGCTGCCGAGGTACCGATGATGGTATTGTCTAAGTCGTCGCCACGCTGGTTGGCGACGAGTTCACTTGCCGCGCTGGTGACGTTTTCCTGGGTGCCATTTGCATCGGTGTAGTTCGCGGTGACGCGGAAGTAGCTGCCGACTTCGGTCGAGGTCAGCGCGTAGCTGCTGCCGGTGGCGCCAGCGACGTCGGTCCAGTTGGCGCCGTCAGTTGAACTCTGCCACTGGTAGCTGAGTGTGCCCAGTCCATCGGCGTCGGCCAGGGTGCTGCTGTTTGCGGTGAGGATGTTGTCTTGCGCGGCCAGTCCATCGACCGTGATGGCGCCCGTCGGGTCGCTATTGAGTGTGACAACACCGTCAGCGAAGTCGAGGTATTCGATCCCCGTCAGGATATCGGTGCCCTCGTTGCCAACGTTGTCGGTGATCTGGTAGCCGCTGGCAGTCTGGGTGATCGTGTAATCGGCGTAGTTGCCGGTGTACCATGCGGTGTCGATGCCTTCGCCGCCATCGAGGGTATCGTTATCCGCGCCACCTTCGAGGGTGTCGTTACCGGTACCGCCCGTCAGCACGTCCGAACCGTGGCCGCCATAAAGGTCGTCATCACCCGTGCCGCCGTCCATCAGGTCTGAACCGTTGCCGCCGTCGAGGTAATCGTTGCCTGCGCCGCCGTTAAGGATATCGTTGCCATTACGGCCCAGGATCGTGTCGTCGGCCAAGCCGCCGGTGAGGGTGTCGCTCTTTCTGGTACCTTTCAAAATTGCCATAAATATCCCTTTCGTTTTTGATAGGGGTTCACAGTACTGCGATAACCCCGGCTTCCTGCCTTCATATTGTCATTTCGGCGCTATTCAGCCGACATGCAAAAGTCATGAAAGCGACAACGCGGGCAAGATTATCAGGGATTTTAAGGCTGCACAATAGCGCCATGGTGTATCCCAGTAGCTCTGTTTTGACGAACCAAGAGCATTGTTATTACAGGCTATTTGGCAAGGCTGCCTGGTTCTGTGGACGCGCCTGGCAGCGAAGTTTGTTTGGGCGCGCGGGGGCAAGGCAGTGGCGGCTCAGCGCAGCGTTCTCATGGCCTGGAATCATCCGGGTTCTCGGTTAACGAGACGCCAGCCACTCACAAGGTTTTCCGCTCAACAGCATGAATGCAGAGCAACGCAGGAGTGGTTGCCGAGTAGATCAGTGTTAAGTCTGTATCTAGTTCCTAGAGTTGCTGTTGTGCCGTCTCGGCGATAAGCCAGTCGATGATCTGATTTAATGCTTGGCCATGACTGCGGCCTTGGCTTAGCGCCTGGTTATAGATTTGCGTTTGCCGGTGAGCGCTGGTGCCTTGGATCAGAATGGTCAGGGCGTGCTGCGTTTCTTTGCGACAGCTGAGTTCGTCGGCTGCCTGGTCGATCGCCTCCAGCCATTGCTGTAACAGCGCGCTGAAGTTGATGTTGGATTCCAGTTGAAAATCGATCAGCCCGGCGTCGATGCCATAGCGTTGTGCCCGCCAGCGATTCTCTTGAATCAGCATCGGCGCATAGGTGCGCCAGCGCTGGTTGTTGTTGCGCAGGTTGGAGAGCATCTTCAGCGTTGCCACAAACAGCGCCGCGATGCAGAGCGCGTCTTCGAGTCGGGTGCAGACGTCGGTGATGCGCATCTCCAGAGTTGGATAGTGGCAGGAGGGGCGCAGGTCCCACCACAGCATCGAGGCGTCTTTGATCAGGCCAGCTTTGACCAGCACATCAACATGGCGTTGGTAATCGGACCAGGAGCTGAAGCGATCGGGCAGGCCGGTTCGGGGGAGTTGGTTAAATACCGATAATCGGTACGATTTAAGCCCGGTGTTATCGCCCCCCCAGAACGGCGAGGAGGTGCTCAGCGCCAGCAATTGGGGTAGAAAATAGACGCACTGGTTCATCAGGTCGATGCGTTGATCGCGATCGGCAATGCCCACGTGCACATGCATGCCGCAGGTTAACAGGCGGCGACCAACCGCCTGCAGATTTTCGGCGAGCAGGTCGTAGCGGGTCAGCCGGGTGTGCTGCTGGTTAAACCAGAGGGCGCTGGGATGGGTCGATGCGGCGATAATGGCGAGGCCGTAATCGGCGGCGATCGCAGCAACGGTTTGGCGTAGATGGCCCAGCTGTTGTCGGGCTTCAGCGATGTCGTGACAGATCGGGGTGGCGACTTCAATCTGGGCTCTGATGAACT
>SDWN01000623.1 GCA_004195305.1 Neptunomonas sp.
ATGGACACCACCATGCCGGGTTCTAGTACGGTATCAACGTCTTCACGCAGTTCCAGACCGGCTTCACGACCGTAGTAGTGGCTCAACGTGCCGAAGGAGTGACCGTAACCGAAGGTACGGTACTGCAGCACATCGTGCTGGAGGAAGATCTCGTTCAGTTCGGCGGCGATATCGCAGCAGCGCGCTCCCGGCTGAATCAGCTCCAGGCCACGACGATGCACCTTGCAGTTGATCTCCCACAGTTCCAGATGACGGTCGGAGACATGTTCACTGAACAGCGTCCGCTCCAGCGCGGTGTAGTAACCGGCGATCATCGGAAAGGTGTTAAGGCTGAGAATATCCCCCGCCTCGACCTTGCGCGAGGTCACCGGGTTGTGGGCACCGTCGGTGTTGATGCCCGACTGGAACCAGACCCAGGTGTCCATCAATTCACCGTGAGGGAAGGTCGATGCTATTTCGCGCACCATCGCCTGGGTACCGGCCAGGGCGATCTCATACTCGGGCACACCGACCGCAATGGCATCGCGGATCGCCGCACCGCCGATATCCGCAACGCGGGCACCGTGCTTGATTATCTCTATCTCTTCGGCAGACTTGATCATCCTCATCTTCATCGTCGGTACGCCGATATCGACAAACGCAGCGGCGGGCAAGATGGCTTTCATCTTCTCCAGGTTCTGCAGCGGCATATGGTCGAATTCGACCCCCACCTTGCCGCCATCTTTGATCAACTGTTTGACCGCGTAGAAGAAGTTATCCTTCTGCCAATCGGTGTAGACGACATTGTCACCCAGTTGGTTGCGACGGTAGGGCTGGCCTCCATCGATATTGGCGGTGACGGTCGTGAAATCATCCTGAGTCACCACCAGGCCGTAGTCGCGGCCAAAGCGGCAGTAGACGAAATCGCTGTAGTAGTTGATGTTTTGATAGGAGGTGAACAGCACCGCCTGCAGGTCGTTCTCGGCCATATAAAGGCGTAGTTTCGCCAGCCGTGAACTCATCTCCTCGCGGGAAAATGTTGAGTGGACTTTGTCGCCGTTTGGAATGGATAGGGTCTGCGGCATCTGCATCGTTGGATTCCTCTTTTTATTGTCAGTAATCAAGCCTGATCATCAGGCTGATAACGCGTTACAGCCTTCAGCGACTCGCTGCAGGGCTCTGTAAGTCGGTGCAATGGATGCTAGCGCCGACCCAGACATAAGAGAAGTCAATAGTTCTAATAGTGTCATTTGCATTGCAAATGGCACTATCTGAATGCGGCAATTAAGCACGGCCCTCAATCTGCAGCACGCAACCGCACCCCAAAGTCACAACCGCAGAATAAAGCACCGTTTCAGGCCGGAAGATGCCGCTCAGAGAGCCATATCGGTCGTTTAATCGACCTCTGGCACTCGACGACGTCGGTAAGGTAGAATGTTGACCCGCAATGAGGCCCTAGAATGTCCCTACAGCCCCCCTCAGCCAACGTTGAGCACCGCCAGGGTATTGTGCTGGCCGCCAGCGGCGTATTAGTACTGAGTTTCGATGCCTTGCTGGTGCGGCTTGCCGGTGTCGATCCCTGGACCGTGATCTTCTGGCGCGGGATGCTGATGGCGCTATCGCTGTCGGCCATTCTGCTGTTGGGGGGTAAGTTGCAACTGTTGCCGCTATTGCGACGTCACTGGCCCTGCATCCTGCTACTTGCCACCTTGTACGGCATCAACGGTACCCTGTTCGTACTATCAGTTTCCCTGACCAGTGTTGCCAACACCGTGGTGATACTCAGCAGCAGCGCGTTTTTTGCGGCCTTCTTTTCCTGGGTTCTGTTACGCGAACGGGTGCAGCGACGCACCTGGGCTGCCATCGGCGTATCGCTAGCAGGCGTACTGACGGTATTTGCCGGCTCCCTGGGGCTGGAGAGCTGGCTGGGAGATCTGCTGGCGTTGATTCTGGCCCTGTCCATGGGCCTGGTTCTGAGCCTGATGCGGCGTTTCAACCAGATACCCAGAATGCCCATCGTAGCCCTGAGTGGACTGGTCATGATGACCCTGGCCCTCCCCTACAGCACCCCGCTGCCGCTGGCTGCAAACCAGTTCGGCTGGCTGGCGCTGATGGGGCTGGTGCAGATTCCGCTGGCGTCGGTACTGATCATGAGCGCCACCCGCCACCTATCGTCACCGGAGGTGAGTCTGTTTCTGCTGATTGAAACGGTACTCGGTCCAATCTGGGTCTGGGCGGCACTCAACGAACAGGTGCCACCGATGACGCTGGTGGGTGGTTTCATCATACTGGCCGCCATCGGTGTCCACTCATGGCTGTCGCTGCGTGAGCCAAACCGGGCGTTCGCAGAATCTGGCCCGGAAAATGAACCAACCGTCTAGATATGCTGAGTTTACCGAGTCTATTCATCACCTTACCTGATTACCCATGATCCTCAGCTATCACAGCGACGAGCGATAGGAATACAGGCTCACGTAGGGTTATGTATGCGATTACCGTTGC
>SDWN01000629.1 GCA_004195305.1 Neptunomonas sp.
AGATGTGTATAAGAGACAGCCGTTATCGATCACCATGACGTAGCGCTGTGAACGCACCCCGCCGAAATCCCCCGTGTCCATCTCCAGGCCGAGGGCTCGAGTAAATATGCCGCCGCCGTCGGCCAGCATACAGATCGCAGCCGCATCCTTTGACTCGCCCCAGGCCCGCATCACAAACGCGTCGTTGACAGATACGCAGGCGATCAGATCCACGCCCTGAGCGAGGATCTGATCCGCCAGCATGACGTATCCAGGCAGATGGGCGGCTGAGCAGGTCGGCGTAAAAGCGCCGGGGACAGCGAATAATACGACCTTCTTGTCGGCGAATAGCTGATCGGCGGGCAGTGTCTGGGTACCGTCTGCGGTCACGCGGGTAATGTTTACCGGTGGAATTTTAGCGCCTAATTGAATCATCAGATCTCTCCCGTGTTGATTAATGTCAGTTTAGCGCTTAATTGTGCTGACAACCACGGACAGGGTTCAGGGACTTTGGCCCTGGTCCCAGAGTCTGGAGATTAGAGTCTGGCGTTTAGAGTCTGGCAATCAGGGTTGGCTGAGCGGTATCGCCTCTCAGAAGAGGGCGCGGCAATTATTTCGGCCAGCGTCCACTTTGTCTCAATCGTTTCAAGACCATCCAATGATAGCAACGTGCCAGCAGCGGGCGAATGACAGGCAAACCAATCAACCAAGCTAACGGTCTTAACCAAGGAACTCGCGCCATTAGCACGATGTAAGCACCCAACTCAGAGATGATTTGGCCATCGGCAGTTTTCACATGGAGTTCGGTTAGCGCTTTTTGTGGATCAATACCGAGTCGCTCGAGCTCATTTTCATGCCCGGTAATGTCAAACCAGATCACTTCGTTAGGCGAGTCACTCGTCATTCTTTGATAATTGTTACGGTCTCTGACACAGCGAGGGCAGGAACCGTCGTAATAAACTGTGATTTTATCAGCAGAGCTCTTCATTGTTAGTCACCCGTAATTCGGCCCCTCCCTGAGATGCTGTCGTGATCAATCCAGAGTTATGTTAAGCGAACTGAGAATCTCGAGTCGATGCTGCTCAATCCAATCAGGATTAAAGGGGCCCCAGTCTTTAAGTTGGTAATAACCGGCGTTGTTGCGCACGCCATCCTGCACAAATTCGACCTCCAGTCCCAGTCCCGGTAGCGCTTTGATGATGTCTTGCAGGGTGCGCCTTGGCCAGCCGGTCAAGCGCATTAGTTCAGGGACGCAGGGGCGGGGTTGATGGTGAATCAGTTGTGCCACAAGCAGGCGCCGGGCAAAGGTAGGATTGAGGCTGGCGATGGGCAGGGAGGTCATCAGCGCTTGTGCTCCTTTTTTTTTGCTGCAGGTTGCTGCGAGGCGTTGTCTGCATCGTTTTTATATTGGGCATCATGCCGTTCCTGGTCGAACTGACCGCGGATATTAAAACGCCGATTGAGCCAGCGCAGGTAGTATTTCCACACCAGCAACGCAGGGAGCAACCACAACATAATCGCCAGCAGATTCATGCTGCCGGTGTGCGTTTCGGGTCCGAGTTGCGCCAGCCACTCCATCAGTTGCCAGTGGCGCAGCAGATAAAGCCAGCCGACCAGTGCGGCGCAGCCTAATGCGAGCAATACATAGTAAAGCGGTTTTAGCGGGCCAGAGTCGTTGTGCCGTCTCATAAATAGAAAGTCATAGGTAGAGGTGGATTCTCAAACTGGGTAGAAAAGGTTCGGGGTCGATTCGGCTATCGCTGCGGATCTGACGCTGTCGTTGCGCTTGTGGCGTCAGGCTTGGCGCGTTGTGCTCAGGAAAGGGTTGCTCGGGATCATGCCCAAACAGCAGCGGCAGCGACAGGTTCATCGCCTGTCGTTGTGGGCTGGTCTGATAGCGCAGGTTGGCTCGCATCAGCGGGGCCTGGGGTTGGATCTGGGCTAGCGGGCAGTCTGGGTTAAGCCGGTTGAGTTTATCCAGCTGCAGCTGCACGTGGGCTTTGTCGGTTCCCATGCGCACCAGGAGTTGCTGAGCCTGGCTGACGTTGAGTCGTTTGATACTGCGCCCGCTGGTATACCAGTTCAGACCCACCCGCTGCGGATGCCGTTCGATCACCGGGATCAGGCGGTAGCACTGTTTCAGATGCAGTCGAGCCAATCCCTTGTGTCTCAGCGTGTCACGCAGTGCATTCGGGCGCAGGTTAAGGGGCTTGAGTACGGTCTTCGGTGCGGTTTTAAAGTTGGCTAAAATCTGGCGAAAATCAGTCTTGGCCTGATTGGCTTGGTCTGCTGCCCCGCGAAGTTCGGGGCTGGCTGCGATCAAACCGTGGCAGCTGCGCGTACGGCGGCCATCGCCATGGTCCTGGTGCCAGAGGTCGCAGTATAGCGTCAACGCCTTTTGGCGTGGGTCGATATTATCGCTGTCTCTTATACACATCT
>SDWN01000632.1 GCA_004195305.1 Neptunomonas sp.
GCGACTCGAATAATGACCCAGACGGCGACAGCGACGGAACGGCCATCACCGTATCAGCGCCATAGAACCTCGCAGGCCCTCATTCCACTGATGACGGACAAGTAGAGGCCAGGTAAAACTGCCAGGGGGCCGGTAACCCCTTGACAGTTTAAGCTGATGTCGGGGGTTCCCGCTTTCTTCATCCACTCTCGAGCGGTAAATACTTTTTCGTCCATCCTCAGATTGAGTATCGCTGATGCTCAGAGGCCAAAGTGAGCCGATCTGCGATCCAACACACCTCTAGGCTGACAACGGGACAGGTCTTGCGTTTTGCCCCCTGATTTCCATTCGCTAAGTGACAACTAAGGCCGACTGCGGCCTCTGTTCGCACACCTATCAGGCCTTACCTCAACGACTGCAGCTTGGCGTAACGCCACCTGAAAGTAACCGTTCATTCTAAGACGTACTGCCCAGCCACTTTTACGCGCGATAAGCAGGCCTTCTCATTTATTTAGGAGGCAGCGTATGACCTATTCACCTCGTCGGCCCCTCATACTCGAGAATGGCGCTTAGCAGTTCTTGCTACTCTTAATCAGCACTCTCACGACTGCATTTGAGTCGAGCGCCGACGCAAAGTCGACACCGTTGGAACGGGAGCCAAGGGCAAGTAGTCAAGCCTTATAATTTTCGACCTATCGTCAAATCACTTTATGGTAGACTCGCGACCCTAGATCTCAAGGAGGACGGCATGGGGAACGATCGGCAGGTTGTGCTACTTTTCGGCCCAGATACATTAAAGTACCTTGAACGCAAACATCGTGGGGGTACAAGTGGAGCTAAAGGTTTCAGATATGAAGACTACTTTGCTGTATACAAACTTGCCACTTTGATTCCAGAGGATGTCAAAGAAGGCTCAGACCTCCATGTCGAATCCCAATTGAAGACCTTTGTTGATGACGTAATCGTCAGCGACCGTATTAATCGAAGCAAACACCATTTCCAACTAAAAAACAGCACCCGTGTTTCTTGGGCATCCGGAGACCATCCAATCAAGGAGGATTTCCGCATGCAAAAGGCGCTAAACGATAGTCAGTGGTTCCGGGGGACTAAGACCTCTCTCGTTTGTTCCGATGAAGGGCTATCGGAACAATTAGCTAAAAAAATACCCTCCGATATTTCGAGCTATACCACAGTTGAACATTTCGGCTATGCAGAAACGTTAAATGCCTCACTACAAATCGAACCAAAGCTATCTGATGCCCTCAAGAACTTATGCGCCTTCGCCGATACAGACAAAATAGAACGCCTAGGGGTTCTATTATTGGGTGCATGGAGCGCACATAGCGGAAACACATCAAAAGTTTCAAAGCTTTGGGAGAAGGTTCTTGAGCATGAGCCCAACTATGTGAAGAGCGAAGATGAGCTAGCAATCCCTACTACACTAAATCAGATTCTGATGCAAATTGAAGGATTCTCCTATACTATCGAGAGCGGATACTTTGTGTGGCAGGTAACAGATTGGCACATGGAGGGAGTGCTCCCATATCCAGTAAAATCGGAGCAATTCAAAGAATTTAGCAGAAAAATAATGAATCTAAACCCTACTCAGATCGATGATCTGGAGGACTGGTTAGTATGAGCAGAGAATTTGCTTCCTACGCTGACAATGCAACAAAAAGCCTTTTAGCTACCTTGGCTGAGCGGTCTACTGACACCGTCCAGTATCAGAAATCCATGTACCAACTAGGCCTGAAGCACGGCCAGCTACTTACCAACGCCTTAAAAGGACTGAAGGTCTGCCTAGCATGTACCGTAGAAGATGCGGACTATTTGGAAAAAGGTATTGCTGATGAAATTGAGCCATCAGTTGGTAGTCTTTCCGTCGCATGCTATTGGAACAAGCGGATTGTAGGCGATGAGAACTTCGCCACTACAGCTCCAGTCTTGAAAAAGTATGTCGAGCCTGAATGTCAAAATGCCGATGTAATCGTGGTGGTTAAGTCGATCATCTCAGGCGCCTGCGTTGTAAAAACAAACATCACGTCTCTGATCCAAAAAGCCAACCCAGATAAAATTTTCGTGGTAGCGCCTGTTATTCGTAAGGGCGCCGAAGAACGGCTATCTATAGAATTCCCGGAATACGTCGCGAAGAAATTCCAATACAATTATTTTGCGGCAGACACTGATATCGTAGAGTCGACCGGGGAAGTTGTTCCTGGCATCGGTGGAAACGTATACCAGCGTCTAGGTTTCGGCGATCAAGAAACCAAGAACAAATATACGCCCGATTTCGTAAAATCTCGCAGGGCTGCATTCGCCCACGTCTAATCCGAGACCTAGCAGCCTGTCGGACTTAACACTGATCTACTACGGGAAAGCCGACTTTGGCCATTTCCCACTCTCTTTTCGTTTAATAGAACCACTATTAGCCTCAAAAGAGTTCGAAAACTGCCTCAAATCGGTCTTCCCCTCGCTACGACCGGTCAAGTCCGACAGACTG